>JACPXR010000023.1 GCA_016196465.1 Candidatus Omnitrophota bacterium
AGACCCACGAGACCCTTGGGCAGCGCCTCGGGGAGCTTCGAGAGCGGGAGCGGATCGGCCGCTCCAGGGGAAGCGAAGTGGCCAGCGCCCAAGCCTTCCTCCATCAGACCGAAGCCCAGATCCAGCTCGTTCAGTCTCAAGCCACGGCGGCAAGACTGCTTCTGGAATTCCTCACCGGCAGGGAGCCCCTGGGGGATCTCCAGGAGGAGCAGCCGGGGTTCCCTTCCCTGGATCCGGAAGAGAATCTTCTTCTCCAATCGGACCAGCGTCCGGACGTCAAGGCCTCGGAAGAGGCCCTGGCCGCGGCCGATCAGGAAATCCGCGTGGCGAGGGCCGATCGCTGGCCGACCGTCTCCCTGGAGGGAAATTATTTCGTGGAGCGGGTGGGGGCCTCCAAGGAGGTGGATTGGGACGCCGCCTTCAAGGTGGATCTCCCGATTTTTGACGGGGGAGAAACCTCCGGGGCCGTGCGGGAGGCGGTCTCTTCCGCCGCCCAGGCCAAATGGCGCGCGCAGGAGGCGAAGCGCCGCGCGAGTCAGGAGGTCCAGGACGCTTACGAAAAATTCCAACTCTCCCTGGCGCGAAGCGCCACCCTCGCTGAGGCCCGCCAAGCGGCGGAAGAGGCTGCTCGTCTCCAGGGGGAGGAACACCGCTTGAGCCTCCTCAGCACGATCGACTTCCTCGAATCCATCGAAAGGCTCGAAGAGACTCGGCGGGAGCTGATCCGCGCCCGGTACGAGGCGAAAAGGGCCTACTGGGCACTGAAAGCGGCCGCCGGAGAGATCCCGTGACCCTGTCGGATCTTTCCATCAAGAACCCCGTCTTCGCCTGGATGCTGATGATGGGCCTGATCCTCTTCGGGCTGATCGGCTTCAACGCCATGGGAGTTTCCCAGATGCCGGACGTGGAGTTCCCGGTGGTCAGCATCCAGTTGAGCTGGGAGGGGGCGGCCCCCGAAGTGATGGAGTCCGACGTCGTGGACATCGTGGAGGATGCCGTCATGTCGGTGCAGGGGATCCGGGAGGTCTCCTCTTCGGCCCGGCAGGGCGCAGCCAGCGTCACGATCGAGTTCGAGCTGGAACGGGAGATCGACGTGGCGGTGCAGGAGGTGCAGACGAAGCTCTCTCAGGCCCAGCGCCGCCTTCCAGAGGACCTGGACCCCCCGACCGTCACCAAGGTGAACCCGCAGGACAATCCGATCATGTGGCTGGGGGTCTCCGGCGACGTTCCCCGCCGGGAACTGATGGATTTCGTTCAGAACCACCTGAGGGACAAGTTTCAAACGATCTCCGGGGTCGGGGAGGTGACGCTGGGCGGTTTCCTGGAGCGGAACCTCCGGGTCTGGATCGACGCCGAAAAGCTCGAGAACCTCCAGCTCACCGTCGAGGACGTGATTCAGGCAATCCAGCGGGAACACGCGGAGCTCCCCGCGGGGCGGATCGAGACCGGGCAACAGGAGTTCAACGTCCGGGCAATGGGGGAGGCGGCGACGGTGGAGGAGTTCGGTGAGATCCTCATTTCCCGGCGCGGCGGACAGCCGGTCTACAAGGCGATCCACCTGAAAGAGGTGGCGACCATCGAGGACGGCCTGGCCGATACCCGCCGGATCGCGAGGATCCTCGGCAAACCGGCCGTGGGCCTTGGGATCAGGAAGCAGCGGGGGGCGAACGAGGTGGCCGTCGCCCACGAGGTCTTGAAGAGGATGAAAGAGGTGAAAAAGCAACTGCCCGAGGGAATTGAGCTGGGAGTGAACTTCGACCGGACCCGCTTCGTCGAGGAGTCGATCCAGGAGCTCACCTTCACCCTGATCCTTTCGGCGGTCTTGACATCCCTGGTCTGCTGGCTGTTCCTCGGCTCCTGGTCCGCCACCTTCAACATCCTCATGGCGATCCCCACCTCGATCATCGGCACCTTCATCGCCATGTACTTCTTCCACTTCACCCTGAACACCTTCACCCTGCTGGGGCTGTCGCTGGCCATCGGCATTGTGGTGGACGACGCCATCATGGTGATGGAAAACATCGTCCGCTACCAGGAGCAGGGCTTAAACCGGGTGGAGGCGGCCCGCGTGGGGGCCAGGCAAATCACCTTCGCCGCCCTGGCGGCCACCCTGGCGATCATCGCGATCTTCCTCCCCGTCGCCTTCATGCAGGGGATCATCGGCAAATTCTTCTTCGAGTTCGGGGTGACGATCTCCATCGCCGTCGCCCTTTCCCTCCTGGAGGCCCTCACCCTCGCCCCGATGCGCTGCGCCCAGTTCCTTCAAGTGGGCGAACACCACAATGCCCTCAGCCGTCTGGTGGACAGCGGCTTTCGCCGGCTGAGTGAGCTTTACCGGGCCGCCCTGCCCTGGTGCCTGGGGCGCCGCTGGGGGGTGATCTGGGCATGTCTGGGGCTATTTTTCCTCTCCCTTCTGGGCGTGGCCCCGCAGCTGCGAAAAGAGTTCGTCCCCCCGCAGGACCAGGGGATGTTCCTCTGCCGGCTGCAGACCCCCATCGGTTCCTCCATCGAGTTCACCGATGAGCGGTTCAAGCAGGCGGAGGCGTTCGCGATGAGCTGTCCGGAGGTGAAGCGTTACTTCGGCGCCATCGGCGGATTTGGCGGCGGCGAAGTCAACGCCGGGGTCCTCTTCGTGACGCTCAAACCCCGCCGTGAGCGGCAGACCTCTCAGCAGGAGCTGATGGGCCTCTTCCGGAAGGAGCTCAACAAGATCCCGGACACCCGGGCGGTGATTCAGGATCTTTCTTTAAGCGGCCTCTCCGCCCAGCGGGGATTCCCGGTGGAGCTCACCGTCCGGGGACCGGAATGGGAGAAGCTCGCTTCCTACGCCAAGGAGATCCAAACCCGGATGGAGAAATCCCCTCTCCTCGTGGACGTGGACACCGACTACCTGGAGGGGGTCCTGGAAGTGAAGGTGGTTCCGGACCGGAAAAAAGCGGCCGAGCGGGGGGTCAGCATGGAGGCGATCGGCCGGACGGTGAACGCCACCATCGGCGGCGAGCGGGTGGCCAAGGTCACCCGGGGCGGCCGGCGCTACGACGTGCGGGTGCGCCTGATCCCCAGTCAGCGGAATAAAAGTCGGGACATTGAAAAGCTCTGGGTCTGGAACAACCGGGGGGAGCTGGTCCAGCTGAAGGACGTCGTCTCCATCGAGCAGAAGCCCTCGTACTTGACGATCACCCGGAAGGGCCGGGAGCGGGCGATCGGCCTTTCCGCCAACATCGCCCAGGGAAAATCCCAGCAGGCGGCCCTGGAGGAGGTGGAGCGGCTCGCCGAGGAGGTCCTGCCGGAGGGATACACCGTTCTCTTCGGAGGGGCGACTCAAACTTTCCGTGAATCGTTCCAGTCGCTCCTCTTCGCCCTCTGGCTTGGAATCGTGGTCGCCTACATGGTGCTGGGCTCGCAGTACAACAGCACTCTGCACCCGGTGACGGTGCTGCTGGCGCTGCCGTTTAGCATCTCCGGGGCGCTCGTCGCCCTCTGGATGGGGAATCAGTCCCTCAACATCTACAGCGCCATCGGGCTCATCCTTCTCATGGGGATCGTGAAGAAGAATTCGATCCTGCTCGTCGACTTCACGAACCAACTGCGGCGGGAAGGAAAACCGCTGCGGGAGGCACTGATGGAGGCCTGCCCCGTGCGGATGCGGCCGATCCTGATGACTTCCATCTCCACGATCGCCGCCGCCGTCCCGCCGGCGCTTTCCCTGGGGCCCGGCGCCGAGACCCGCATCCCAATGGCGCTGACGGTGATCGGGGGGATGACGCTCTCGACCCTGTTGACCCTGCTCGTCGTCCCCTGCGCCTATTCCCTCCTCGCCCGCTTCGAGCGCCACCCTCCCAGCACCACGGCGGGTTGAATCGTGAGGATCCGGTAGGTGCGGGCCCCGGCGGGGAGGGTGACGGTCACCTCTTCCTTCGCCTTGTGCCTTAAGAAGGCGCGGCCCAGCGGAGAGGCGACGGAAATCTTCCCTGAGCCAGGATCCGACTCCTCCGGTCCCACGAGGGTGTACTCACTCTCCTTAGCCGTCGAAAGGTCTTTCACCTTCAGGCGAGTGCCCAAGGTAGCGGTGGAGTGATCCAGCTGAGCGGGGTCGATGACGTTGACGTTGGAAAGCTTGAACTCCAGGTCGCTGATTCTCGCCAAGACCTGCTGAAGGCGCTCCTTGGCGGCGTGGTACTCGGCGTTTTCCCGGAGGTCCCCATATTCCCGGGCGACCCCCACCTCCTTTGAGAGGCGCCGCTTCTGGGATCTCAGCTCCTCGAGCTGCTTCTGAAGCTTCTCGAGACCCTCTTTGGTGAGATACGTGCCGGCCATGGAGGGATTAGACCGGAGAGGAGGCGCCTGCCTGGTGCCCCGGGACGACGGATCGGAGGGTCATCTGCGGGGCGATCTGGCGGCCCTGCTTGTAGTCGACCATGTCAATCGTCTCCCAGGGACAGATCTTGGGACAGAGCCCGCAGCCGATGCAGCGGTCCAGATCGATCTCCACGAGCTTGAAGAGCCCGGGGTGGGCCGCTCCAGGAACCGGCTCGATGGAGTCCACCGGGCAGACGGTGAGGCACGCCTCGCAGCCGGTGCAGCCGTGCTGGTTGACGACCGCGACGATCCTGGGATCTCTTGCCCTTGGGGGTTTGTTCGGGTTTCCCATAAGGATATTCTATCAAAGACGGGCAAGATCTTCGGGACGGTCGATGTCGTACCAGCTGGGGAGGAGCCGGAAGGAAAGCCCTGCCGCCCGGGCCGCGGCCAGGGTCGCCTCGAGGACGGAAGGGGTGCTCCAGGGAATGCCTTGGAAAAGCTCAGGGTGGGGGCGGTTCAGCCCCACCAGGTAATATCCCCCGTCCTCGGCGGGGCCCAGGACGAGCGGATCGTCCCCCCGCTCAAGAAACTGGATCGCCTGGCGCAGGAACTCCCCCGGCAGTTTGGGATGGTCCGCTCCGATGACGATCACCCCCTTGGCGCCTCCCAAGAAGAGCTTCTGAAAAACCTGGTCAAGGCGCCTGCCCAGGTCTCCGTCGGACTGTTCGAGGAGCTCCACATGGGCCGGCACCATTCGCCGGACCTCCCCCACCCCCTCGGGAGGGGCGACCGCCACGAGACGCCGCACCGCCGGCAGGCCGGTGACCGTCTCCACCGTTTCAACGAGAAGCTGTTTGGCCAGGGCGGCCGCCTCCTCAGCGGTGAGAGGGGGAACGAGGCGGGTCTTCACCTGTCCCGGCAGGGGGGCCTTCGCCATGACGACCAGTGCGATTCCGGGGCGGGGCCGCGCCGGATTCTTCTGGTAAGAAAGGACCCTCCCCGACTGTTGGAAGACCGTCTGCCAGAATCCCTCCCCCTCCCAGCGCCGGGCGGAGGTTTTCAAAGGACCCGGGAGGATCACGACCCTGCCCCGTCTTCTCATGCGGCTCGAGAAATCCAGATCCTCCAGGGAGGTCCAATCGGGGAAGCCGCCGATCGCCTCGAAGATCCCCTTCCGGACAAAGATCCCTTGATCTCCGTAGAAGGTCCCTTCCAAGTTGTTTCTGAATCTCCCCCAGCGGTCCAGCAGGCGATACCGAAACCCCGGCGCGTCGATCCGAACGGTGAAGCCCCCTCCCACCACTTCCGAGTCGCTCATTCCCCGAAGGAGCTGATCCCGCCAGTCCCCGGGCGGCTGGGAGTCGGCATGGAGAAACCAGAGGATCTCTCCCTGGGCGTGGAACGCCCCGACGTTCATCTGCGCCCCGCGGCCGGGGGCGCTTGTGAAGAACTTCACCGGGAATGCCTTCGCCACCACGGCGGTTTCATCGGTGGAACCGGCGTCCACCAGGATCACCTCATCCTGCCGCCGGGTCAAATCAGGGAGGAGACGGCGAAGATTCCCGACTTCATTGAGAGTGGGGAGGATGATGGAAAGTTCCATCGGGTCAACCTCGTTCGCTACCTTTCCTTGAGTTGAGCTTGAAGCTCCTCGATGCTCGTCGCCGGAAGGCTGCAGGCGTAATTCTGGCAGACGTAGACGGTCGGCCTTCCCCCCGGGGGACTCTGGCCCTGCAGGTACGGAACGTCCGCATGAAAGGCCACCACCTTGTTCGGAATGAAGGGCTGGTAGACGGCTCGGATCATCGCCTGGGTCTCCGGGGAATCGGCCGGTCCAGCGATGACAATCTCTTTCGATGGGCCGAGGGCGAAGTCGAGGGCGATCAGAAACTGGGGGGTGGCGGAAGGATTCTCGGCCACCTGCCCGGAGAAGCTTTCGAAGAGAAGCCCAGCTCGCTTCTCCAACTGTGAATCGGCGGTCAAGCGCCCCAGGCGCAGGAGAACGAGCGCCGCGATCGAGTTCCCGGAAGGGATCGCTCCGTCGTCAAGCTCCTTCTGCCGCACGAGAAGCCCCTCGGCATCTTGGCCGGTGAGGAAGAATCCCCCTTTCTTCTCATCCCAGAAGAGCCGGATCATCTCCCCGCTGAGTCGCTTGGCCTGGGCGAGGAAGCGGGCTTCGAAGCCGGCTTCATAAAGATCGAGAAGCCCCTGAACGAAGAAGGCGTAATCCTCGAGGGTCCCCGGCACCTCGCCGGCCCCTCCTCGGTAAAGATGGAGGAGCCGTCCATCCTTTCGAACGAGGCGCTGGAGGACGAACTCCGCCGCGCCCCGGGCGGCCTTCTCGTAGCGCGGCTCCTCCAGGACCCTGGAACCGAAGGCCAAGCTCGAGATCGCCAGACCATTCCAATCGACCAGCACCTTGTCGTCCAGATGGGGCCGCGGCCGCTTGTCCCTGGCCTCCAACAGCTTCCCCTTCGCTTCCCGGACCCTCCGGGCCACCTCTGAGTCGATGAGCTTAAACCGCTTCGCCGCTTCCTCAAGGGACCGGGCCTGAAAAAGGATGTTTTTCCCTTTGAACTCCCCCTGGGGGTCCTCCCGGGCGTTGCCGCCGGGCTCGACCCCGTAGAGAAACTCGAACAGCTCCGCCTCCTTCCCCAGGACTTCATCGATCTCCTGCCGGGTCCAGACGTAGAAGGCCCCCTCTTTCTTGTGGGGGGAAGAGGCCGCCTCCAGGGAGTCGGCGTCCTCGGCGGAGTAAAACCCGCCCTCAGAGCTTTGAAGGTCCTGGAGGAGGTACTCGAAAATCTCCCGGGCGGTCCCGGCGCTGCCCTCGTCGCCGGTGGCCTGATAAATCTCCAGGGCGGCGCGGGCGAGGAGGGCTTGATCGTAGAGCATCTTCTCGAAATGGGGAATGTGCCAGCGCGGGTCCGTGGAGTACCGGTGGAACCCCCCTCCCAGATGGTCGAACATTCCGCCGGCATGCATCCCCTGAAGGGTCTTCTCCGCCATCGAAAGGAGGGAGGGATCGCCGAACCGCTTCCAAGCCCGCAGAAGAAACGAGAGGGAGTGACCCATGGGAAATTTGGGCGCCGATCCAAAACCCCCGTAGCGCTCGTCAAAGACCGACGAAAAGTGGGAGGCGGCCTCCCGAAGGATCTGTGGCGTCAGAGAAACGCTCCCCCTTGAGGCGGCGGCCGCCGCCTCAAGGTCCCTGGTGAGATGGTCTGCCGTCTGAAGAAGCTCCTGGCGGCGGCTCTTCCAGGCCTGGGCGATCCCCAGAAGAACCGACTTGAGACCCGGACGCCCCCAGCGGTCCTCCGGGGGGAAGTAGGTCCCCGCGTAGAACGGCTTGCGAGTAGGCGTCAGGAAAAGATTCGCGGGCCATCCCCCCTGCCCGCTCAAGGCCACGACCGCCTGCATGTACAACTGGTCGACGTCGGGCCGCTCCTCCCGGTCCACCTTGATGGCGACGAAATGCTCATTGAGGACCCTGGCCACCGAGGGGTCGGAAAAGGACTCCCGCTCCATCACATGGCACCAGTGGCAGGTGGAGTAGCCGATGGAGAGAAAGATCGGCTTGTCCTCTTTCCGGGCCTTCTCGAAGGCCTCCTTCCCCCAGGGGTACCAGTCGACGGGGTTGTGGGCGTGCTGAAGAAGGTAGGGGCTTTTTTCGTGAATGAGCCGGTTGGGGGAGGAGGAATTACCCAGCATCAACGCCGCCAAAAGAAGAGGGATCCACCGAAGGAAAGCCGCTCCCCTACAAGAGCGGCTCGATCGCGGACTCAAAGACCTTCATCTCCTGGTATCCGACAAACTTCCGGACGATTTTTCCCTTCCGGTCGATGATGAAGGTGGTGGGAATCCCCCGGATGCCGCCGTAATCGGCGGTGATCTTCTGGTTGCCGATCGCCACCGGATAGGTGATCCCTTCGGCCTGGACAAACGGCCGAACGGCGGCGGCCCCATTCTGGTCAAGCGCCAGCCCCACCACCTCAAGGCCGCGGGCCTGGTAGCGGCTGTAGAGGGCCTTGAAATGGGGGATCTCCTGGCGGCAGGGGGGGCACCAGGTGGCCCAGAAATCCAGGATCACCACCTTCCCCCGAAAGTCGGAGAGCTTGACCGGCTTGCCGTCCAAGCCCGGCGCCGCAAAGTCAGGGGCGGCCTGAAACTCCGCCGACGCGGCCGCCGCCAAGAGCAGTCCCGAAAGGACAACGACCCCGATTTGAACCCTCCGGCTCATGGAAAGGACCTCCGCTGCTATGAGACAGGGATCAGGTTGTCCTTGTCGTCGTACGTGTACCGGGGTTTCCCGTTGTCCTTGTGGATCCGGACGGCCACCACCTTGAGCTCCTGCCCCGTGTCGGAGACGTCGAAGTCCAGGTCCAGCTCATCGCCTGAAATGACATCCTTCATGTCGGTGCAGGAGTAGTAATAGTCGCCCGTCTTCCCCACCCTTTCATGAACCCGGATGAGGGTGAGGGTTCTCAGCTTCCCCTTGGCGTTGGGATCGGGGAGGGTGAAGCCGCCGAGGCCCTCCTCCTGGTCCTGAATGTACTGCCGGATCGTTTCCCTTAATTCCTCGGCGGAGGGTTCCGCCCAGAGGGGCCCACTCAGACACACCCCCAAGGCAACCGCCAGTCCAAGACGAAACAGACGATGTCCCATTGAGATTGATTTCTCCTTCAACAAACGTTAGTTCGTTGTTGTGGTTCCGCCGTGCTCCTTTCCACCGTGCTCTTTTCCGCCCTGACCCTGGTTGCAGGAAGAGCTGAAAATGGTCAGCGCGATCAGCGCGACAACCCCCCAAGCGATCGTCCAGCGATTACGCATGATCTTCTCCTTCTTTTTTCTTGATGGCAAAATCCTTGAACCGGAACTTCGTTTCGACACCGTCAAACGACTTCCCATCCAACTCCGCGTACGGCTTGAAAAAGATGTTGATGGGCCCGGCGCTGGCGGGGGAAGGGATCAGTTGAATGTCGCGGCCGCTGGCGACGGTCAGCCGGTTCGGATCGTAGGTCCCGAAGAAATAATCCAGCTTCCCGGGGTCCTTCCAGGCCTCGGAGGCGTCCACCGGCACCCAGCCGATCCCCTCCAGGTAAAACTCGGCCCAGCAGTGATAGCCGGGGATCTCTCCTTCCCGCTTGTCCGGGAGAGGCAGTCCGATGTGGAAGCGGGACGGAATTCCAACCCCTCTGGCCAGTGAAATGAAGAGAGAGTGGAAATCGGTGCAGTTTCCGGTTCCCACCTCACAGGCCCTCAGGGTGTCCCCCCTTCCCCAGTCGGGGGTCTGCTTCTCATAGGTCATCCGCTCGATGACGTACCGGTAGATCGCCTGGGCCTGTTCGGCGGGGGCCTCTGACCCGGCCGTGATGCTCCGGGCAAGCTCCTTCACTTCGTCGTTGACTACCATGAACCTGTTGGATTTGAGGTAAAGATCGAGTCGACCGGGGGCAGGGGCGAGCCGGAGAGAGGGGTCGGCCTTCAGCCGGAACTGCTTGCCGCGGACCACCGCCTGATACTCGATCGCCAGATCGAGCTCGTGGGGGAGGGGGCGTTCCAAGTCGAGAAAGAGGATGTCGTTGCCGTATTCCGGGTCTTTCGTGACCCGATAGGGATAAGGGGTCCGAATGACCCTGCCCTGGATCTTCTGGTGTTCATCGGAGGCGGCCAAAGGGACCCAGAGCCGCAGCTGACGGCCGCCGGGGGGAATGTCCGGCAGCCGGATTTGGTAGGTCAGCTCGAAGCTGCGCTCAAGATCAAGGGAAGAGCTTGCGCGTGAAGAGAGGAGGAGCCAGACACAGGCCACCCCTAAGGCGCATCCTAAGATCCGCTTGCCTTTTCTTTTCATGGGGAGCTCCTGACGAGGGATGATCTTCTATTCTACTCCCTCCCCTTGCCGAATCAAGGGGACAAAGGCGACGGGGATGATCTTCTCCTCAAGAAGGCGGCCCCCTTTCTTGCGCAGACGGCGAAGTTCCTGGGCCCCGCCGGCGGGGCCCACGGGGATCACGAGAACCCCTCCGTCGTTGAGCTGATCGACGAGGGGCCGGGGGATCTCTTCCGGCGCGGCGGTCACGAGGACCGCGTCAAAGGGGGCCTCCTCCGGCCAGCCCAGGTATCCGTCTCCCACTTTTGTCTTGACGCCGAGGGTGCCGAGTTTCTTAAACACGGCCGCCGCGGAAGCGGCCAGCCCGGGAAGGATCTCGATCGTGAAGACCCTGTCGGTCAGCTCCGCGAGGACCGCCGCCTGATATCCGGAACCGGTGCCGATCTCCAAGACCTTCTCTCCGGCGGAGATCTCGCACAGCTCCGTCATCAGAGCCACGATGTACGGCTGGGAGATCGTCTGCCCTTCCCCGATCGGCAGGGGGGAATCTCCATAGGCCAAGCCGCGAAGCGGCTCCGGCACAAAGAGGTGGCGGGGAACCTTCCGCATGGCGGCGAGGACCCGCGGGTCTTGGACCCCGCGGCCCTGGATCTGGCGGGAAACCATCGCTTCCCGCTGTTGGGAGAACTCTTCTGAAAGGGCGCTCCCTGACTGCGCCAGAAAGAACGCCAAGGCAGCGATGAGTGCCGCCCTTTTCCTCAGAGAACCGGACCAGAGGTAAAGAGGAAGCCCCAGCGCCATGAGGGCAAACCCCAGCCATGTCTCCTTGGGCTGCAGGAGGGTGATGTTCGCGATGAAAAGGACCATCGCCAGCAGGAAAATGAGCGGCGTCAACGGATACCCCCACACCCGATAAGGGCGCGGCGTTTGAGGGTCCCGCGCGCGCAGAATCATCACCCCAAAGGCGGCCATCGCGAAGAAGATGGAGATCGCCACGGTGGAATAGGTGACGATCTGGTCGAAGGTCCCGGTCCAGACGAGAAGGAGCGCGGCCAGGGCGTTGAAGGCCAGCGCCCGGGCCGGCGTCGCAAAGACCGGATGAACGTGGCTCAACTTCGCGAAGAGGGCATGGTCCCGCCCCAGGGCCAGGGCGATTCGGCCGCTGGTGAGAATGTAGCCGTTTAAGGCCCCGAAGGCGGACAGGGCCACCATCAGGGCTGTCACCTTGCCCCCCAGAGGCCCCAAGGCGATTTTCATCACCTCCGCGGCGACGAGTTGTTTCTGGGGCATCTGGTCCAACGGAATGTAAAGAAGGTACACCCAGTTGACCAGCAGGTACAGCCCCGTCACGAGGGCCAGGCCCCAGAGGATCGACCAGGGCAGCGTCCGGTGGGGATCCCGGATCTCCTCCGCCACGTAGGAGGATTCGGTCCATCCCCCATAGGTCCAGAGGACGAAAACCAGGGCCACCCCCAACGACCTCCACATCCCGAGGTCGGACTGCCAAGAGGCGGCGGATTGGATCAGGGAGGGGCTGTCCCCGCCCCGTCCGAAAAATCCGACGGCGATGATCCCACCCAGGGAGAGGACCTTCAGGAGCGTCAGGAAGTTCTGGACCCCTTTTCCCACGTGGACCCCGACGATGTTGGCCCCGGTCAACAGAAGGATGGCGAAGCTCGCCGCGAGACGGACCGCGAGGGGAGTGGCCTCGATGAGATAGCTCATGTACTCGGCAAAGACGAAACCCAGGATCGCGATCGTCCCCACCCGCTCGGTGAAAATCTTCGTCCAGCCAAAGAGAAAACCGACCGCCGGCCCATAGGCCCTGGTGAGATAAACGTAATCCCCTCCAGTCTTCGGGTAAGCGGCCCCCAGCTCGGCGTAGCAAAGGGCCCCGCAGAAGGAAATGATCCCGCCCAAAACCCAGACCAGCATCACCGAGCCCGGCGTGGTCAGATACCGGGCCACCGAAGCGGCCGATCGAAAGATCCCCACCCCGATGACGCAGCCGACGACCAGGGCGGTCGCATCGGTCAGGCCCAGGGACCTTCGAAGCTCAGTCATTCCGATCGGCTTCCCAATGCCAGTGCCAGGGCTCGAAGGCGGAAGATCCATTCCTCAGGGCGATCCTCGCCGTTGACCCTTTCCGGCGTCACGAAGTCGATCGCCTGGAAATCGGGGCTCCCGTGCTCGCTGCAGCCGGGCAGGGCGACGTGCCGGTTCGTCTCCCGGATCGAGTGGCCATGCTGGGGAAGGTAAAAGAGGAACAGATACAGCTGATAGGCAGGGGAGCGGTAGCCTGACTCCACGAGGAGCCGCTTTCCCAGGTCCTCCTCCATCGCCCGCATCATGTTGAGGTAGCTTCCGTATGCCGGGCGGGGAAGGTACTGCGGATCCAGGCGGATCGGCCGGCCATTGCGAAGCAGCGTCTGAGAGTCGAGGCGGACAAATTCCGTTCCGGCCGGGGGAGGAGGCAGCCGCCGGGAAGAACCCTTCAGGTTCGCCGGATCGATCCCGCGAACCTCCTCAAGGAAAACGGCCTCTTCTGGCTTCAGGGCCCCGAGGAGCTGCTCAAGGCGGATCAGGGGAGCCGTCCCCGCCCCCTTGTGGTCGGCGATGAGGGGGCCCAGCCGGCCCAGGGCCGAATGGAGAAGGGCCTTCTCCTCTTCGTTCAAGCCCTCCAGGGAAACCCCCTGCAGAGGCGCCGCCACCAGGAGAAGAAAAATGAAGCCGACGAAAGAGGCGTTCCATCGCATCACCTCTTTATTATAATGGAATGGATGCGAAGAGTCTTTTTAACTGTTCTGCTTTCCCTGACCTCGCTCGCTTCCGCGGCGGCCGGGGAAACCCTCCGGGTGGCGGTGCCGGTGGCGGATCTGCGGGGGGAGCCTGCCTCCGCACTTGCTCAGCGTGAGCATGATCCCCTGGAAGAAACCCAGCTCCTCTACGGCGATCCGGTGGAGGTGGTGGAGGAGAAGGGGGACTGGGTCCGGGTGCGGGCGGTGGATCAGCTCGAGTGGAACCACCACGGGCGCTGGGAGGGTTACCCCGGCTGGATGGAAAAGAAGATCCTCTCCTCCTTTTCCGGCGAATGGGAGCCCAACCTCGCCGTCAGCGCCAAATGGGCGAAGATTCTGGCCCTGCCTCAAACGGACGCCCCGGTGCTCCTGGAGCTCTCTCTGGGAACGCGGGTGATGGGAACCGCTCAGATCCACCCCGCCGGCGGGGGCGGCAGCCCCTGGTGGAAAATCCAGCTGCTCAGCGGGGGCTCCGGGTGGATTCCGGCCGGGCAGGCCTCTCCCCTTGTGCCGGGCCCTCTCCTCTTTGAGGAGGCCCTCGCCCTGAGGGCCCGTTGCGTGGAGACGGCGCAGCTCTTTTTGGGAGACCCTTACTACTGGGGAGGCCGTTCCGCCTACCGGAGAGACTGGACGGCTCCGCCCCACGTGGGGGTGGATTGCTCTGGGCTGGTGAGTCTCGTCTACCAAGCCAACGGAATCTCCATTCCCCGCGACGCCCATGAACAGTGGATGCGGGCGGCCGAAATCCCGGAGGAGAAACTCTCGCCGGGCGATCTCGTTTTCCTCTTCGATCCCAAAGACCGAAAGAGGGTCACCCACGTGATGCTCTACGTGGGCAGGGGCCGCGTCATCGAAGGCCCGGGCACCGGGGACCCCATCCGGGAATCGGGCCTCGCTCACCGCCTTCGGGAGTCGGAGGACCGCAGGGTCGCCTTCGGCAGCTACCTGCCCTGATCCGCCGTTTCCCGGCTGGCGTAAAGATCCGCGTCGGCCTTCTTCAGGATCTCCTCTCCGGACTCCCGCGCTTCCAGGTGGCCCACACCGATGCTGAGGCGAACCGGGCCCGGGAGGGCCGGGTGCTCCCAGGGGCCCTCGATGGACAGCTGGCGCAGCTTCTCCTCCACCTGGCGGGCCCGGGCAAGGTCCGTCTCCGGAAGGGCGACAACGAATTCATCTCCTCCGAAACGGGCAAGAAGATCGGTCTGGCGCAACCGGGCCTTCAGGGCCTGAGCCGTCTGCCTGAGGACCCAATCCCCCATCGGATGCCCGAGAGAATCGTTGATTCGCTTGAAGCCGTTGACGTCGATCATCAGGCAGGAGAGATTCCGCCCGTAACGCTTGGCCCGTTCCACCTCGATCCCCAACCGCTCCAGGAAAAACCGCCGGTTGTAAAGCCCCGTCAGCTCATCGGTCGTGGCCATCTGCCGCAGCCGCTCCGCCGTCCAGACCATCCCCACCGCGGCCAAAGCGGCCAGGAGAAGCACGACCCCCACGAGGAGGTTCAGCCATGAGCGGGGAACCATAGAAGGGGGCCGGGTCTGTATCTGAAGAACCCATTCCCCACCCTCAAAAGGGACGCCTCGTTCGACCACCGTCTTGGCCGGACTCCGGGAAGGAAACGGCCAGCGGCGGGAGGAGTGGAGGAGCTGGCTGCCTTCCATGAGCCGCATCGCGGGGAGCGGCTGAACCTGCTTCTTGAAAAGGGCCTCCAAAAGGGCCTTCAAGTCGAAAACGGCGATGATCATCTCCGTCCGCTTGGGTCTGGAGCGGAACGGCTCGATCATGACCAGGATGGGGCGGTCCCCGGTGAGAAAAAAAGTCCGCATGGAAGGCAGCTTGAAATTCACCCGCAGCCAGGTCCGCCGGAGAATTTCACGATTCAAGCCAGCGAGCTGATCCAAGGTCAAGGGCGCCGGCGGCACCCACCAGGCAAATGAGGTCCCCCTTTGGATCAGCCCACCCCCTACCAGATCCGGGGTGTAACCGATGGCGCTCTTCAGAAGGGCCGCCTGTTCCGCGTCGGTCAAGCGCGGGGATTTGTCCAGGGCGTCCCGCAGCAAGGTGAGCATTCTGCGCCGGCTCTGGATTTCCTGGGTGAGCTGCTGGGCCGTCTGATCCAGGATCGTCCGGGAGTCTCTGCCGGCAAAATGGTCCGCCTGCCAGCGGACGAAGAGAACGGTCCCCGCCACGCCGCCGCTGACCCCCAGGGTGACGAGGCAGGCGATGAAAATCCCCCGGTAGCGGGTGGAGCCCAGCTGCCGGAGCCAGTTGAAGAAACGCCCTCTTTTCCAATCCATTCCGATCATGGATGTTATATGATGGACCTCACAAGACCGTTCCCATGTCCAAAAACAAAAAGTCCCTGAAGGAATTCTACCCCGGCCGCAATGAGATTCTTCTCCTCCTCCTTCTGTGCTTCATCCTGCTCATCACCGGTCTTTCCCTGCCCATCGTCACCGTCGAGAAGAAAATCTTATGGCAGAGCGTTCAAAACACCTATTCCGTGGCCTCCGGGATCGTCGACCTGGCCAAACAGGGAGACTATGTTCTCGCCACGGTGGTCTTCTTCTTCTCGATGATCTTCCCCTTTGCCAAGCTCCTCTCCCTCCTCGTCATCTGGCTGGTGAAGTTGAGCTTCGAGGAGCGGATGCGGGTTCTCCACTGGCTTGGAATCCTCGGGAAGTGGTCGATGCTCGACGTCTTCGCCGTGGCGATCCTCGTCGTTCTGGCAAAGCTGCGCACCTTGACCACCGTGGAACCCCGCGTCGGAATTTATTTTTTCGGCTCCTCCATCCTTTTCTCGATGATCACCACCATGACGATCGACCTCCTCGCCAGAAAACACGCCCGTTCTTAAACCAACCGGATCACCTCTTCCGAATGCTCGAGGGCGACGAGCACGAGGAGGTATTCCTTCAGATGCCGGGTGAGGAGGAAGTTTTGCCGGACATGCTCCCGGCCGTTTTCTCCCAGCCGCTTGGCGTAGGAGGGATTGTTGAGGAGCTGCTTGACGCAGAACGCGGCCCCTTCGACGCTGCGGCAGAGCAGCCCGTTGTACTTGTGGGCGATCTGCAGCGGGATTCCTCCCACGGCGGAGGCAACCACCGGCTTGGCCTTCCAGAGGGCCTCGCTGACGGTCAGTCCGAATCCCTCCCGGATGGACTTCTGGAGGATCACCGCGGAGGCCCTCTGGAGGGCGTTGATCTCCAGGTCGCTGCCCGGAGGAAGCTCCAGAATGTGGATGTCGGGGTCCCGTTGGGCCTTCTCGCGGACCTGGGCGAGCACCTGGGTCCCCTCCGGGTCATCGCTGGCCCCTCCTCCGGCCAGGACGAGGCGGCAGTCCACAGATCTTTTCACCAGCCGGAACGCCTCGATGACCCCCAGCGGATCTTTCAGCGCGTCAAACCGGGAGATCTGCGTCACGAGGGGCTTGTCCCGGGGAAGTTCCAGCCGGTGCAAGACCTCGGCGATCGTCTCCTCGGAAATCTCCTGATTCTTCTTCGCCAGAGGGTCGATGGAGGGAGCAATGAGGAACTGCCGGACCGGAAGCTGCGCCACAAATTGAGGGGAGGAAAAGATCGCCCCGTCGTACTGCTCCACGTACCGGCGGAGGAACCGCCAGACCTCCTTCTGAGGGTCCGACACATCGACATGGCACCGCCAGATCCACCGCCCCCCGCCCTTGGGCTTCTTGAGGATCAGCGCCGCCGGCTGCGGGTCGTGGATGAAGACCGCGTCCCCCTCCAGGGAGAGGGAGCCGGCGTTCTGGGCGTTGGTCTCCAGAAAGACCCGGAGATCCTGGCGGCTGAGGCTCACCCGCTGGCCGTGGAGGGCGTTGTGAATCTTCTTCGTCACCTGAAAGAAGGCCTCCCCTCCCTTGATCACCAGTTCCTGGATCCGCTGGCGCACCAGCTGGAGGACCGTCTGCCTCAGCTCCTCCATGGTGTGCGTGTAAGGATCCAGCAGGTTCACCGCCCGGGCCAGCCTCGCCTCACCCAGGGATTCTTCGAACCAGAATGAAAAATCGTTCTTTCCCCGTTCCAGCCGGAGGCGCGATTCAAAGATGTGGTAGTACAGACTGTCCATGGTGACCCCCTCGAGACACTCCGAAAACCCCTTCAAATCCTCCGCCCGGTAGGGGGTGGGCAGAATCACGCTGATCGTCCTGACGAAGTGGAACGCCTCCTCGGGCCGGGCGCGGTGCAGGCGGATCCGCGGATCCAACCGCAGGGCCCGCTCCAGCGCCTCCACGAGCCGTTCCCGGAGGGCCCGGAGGGTCTGAAATTGGACCGTGTCGATGCTGGCAAGCTGCTCCCCCAGTCCCTTCTCCCCCAGGACTTCGGCGACCCAATAGGCGAAATCATTCGGGGGCTCCGGGGTGAGGTACTGATGCTCCTGGAGGAAACGGTGGGTGTGGTGGTAAACCACCGACCCGGGGACCTTCTGGAGGAGTCTCAAAAGCTCGGGAACGGTCGCTGCCCGCAGCCCGGTCGACTCCCGCAGCGAGAGACGGGTGTAGAAGACAAACGGCTCACACGCCCGGGGAAGGTCCATCGGATTTCTCCTTCGCTGTCCAGACCCTCAAGAGCCGCCCAAGAAACCGCTGAACCCCCTCAGGGGAATCCACCAGATATCGGGCCTTCGTCAGAGGAGTGGCCGGCTCCACCGCCACCGTGATCCCCTGGGTCCACAGGGCCTCGAAAGCATCTTCGTCGGTCTCATCGTCCCCGACATAAATCGGAAGGATGCCTGTTTTCCCGATTGACGCGCTCCAGCGTGCCAGCAGCCAATTCACCATCGTCCCCTTGGTCCACCGGACGGGGGGGCGAACCTCAAAAACCTGCTTGCCCGCCGTCACCCGGACCTGGCGCTTCAGGAGATGAGAGTGAACCACTTCATAGAAACCGTTCTTCACCAGAAGCTCGTCGCCCGGGGACGCGTTCCGGTAATGAACGCTGAGGCTTAAGTCTTTGTCCTCCACCCACACCCCCCGGAGGGGGCCGAGGGTGCCTTTCAAATCCCTGGCGATCTTCTTCAAGAGAGGGCGGCTCTTCCGGGCGAGGGGGTTCTCGTAACGAAGGCCGTTGCCTTCCAGCTCCAGGCCGTGGTTTCCCACGTAGCAGAGCCGCTCAAGCCGGACGCTTGCTTTGAGATCCTTCAGGCGGCGGCCGCTGACTAAGGCGACCCGGATTCCGGCCCGGCAGGCCAGCCGCCTCAGGAGATCCTTGGCCCCGCTTGGAAGACGGGTCTTGGACGGATGATCGGCAAGCGGAGCCAGGGTGCCGTCGTAATCGAGAAAGAGAAGGAGGAATTCCGACTCCCCGATCCGTTCCCGGATCGCGGGCCAGTGGGACCAGACAGAGGCGGGGGAACTGGCTTTCCCGCGCAAGGGACTACTCCGCCGGCGCCTGAAGAGGGTGGGGGGCCTCCCGGCGGAGCTTGGCCAGTTCGGCGATCAAATCGGCGGCCCACCGGTACACATTGTGCTCCTGGATGGTTTCGTACATCCTCAACATTCTCGTTCTTTGTTCTCCAAGGTCCATCGTCAGGGCGTACCGAATCGCCTCGGCCACCTGGTCCATGTCGTAGGGGTTGACGAGGAGGGCATCGGCGAGCTCGCGGGAAGCGCCGGCAAACTGGCTCAAGATCAAGACCCCCTGGAAGTCGGTCCGGGCCACCACAAACTCCTTGGCGACGAGGTTCATCCCGTCATGAAGGGAAGTCACGAGACAGACGTCGGCGGCCCGGTAGAACAGATCGATCTCCCCGTGGCTGTGGTGCCCTTTCAAGAACAGGATCGGCTTCCAGCCCTGGTTCTGGAAACGCCGGTTGATCCGGTCGACCTCCGCCTCCAGTTCCACCCCCAAATCTTGGTACCGCTTGATCAAGGTGCGGGAGGGGGCTGCCAGCTCCACAAAAGAAAACTTGCCCTGAAAAGCGGGGTGCTTTTCCAGAAAACGTTCAATGGCGCGGAACCGCTCCACGATTCCCTTCGTGTAGTCAATGCGGTCCACCCCGACACCCAGCCATTGGACGTTGAGTCCCAACTCCCTCATCACCTTCGGCCGCGGAGAGGGAGGCGGCATTGGATCTTCTCGGCGGGGCTTCGCTTCCCGGGCCGCGATGCTGATCGGGAACGGTTTGACCCGCGTGGTCTGGCCGCCCCGGTTGATGGTGAACCGCTCCCAATCAATCCTCGACTCAAGCAGCCGGTCCACGGTGGAAAGAAAGTTGTTGCAGTGAAACTGGATGTGGAAGCCCAGGAGATCGGCCCCCAGCATTCCCTGGAGAAGCTCCCGGGCCCAGGGGCAGATGCCGAAGGCCTCCGGGTTCGGCCAGGGGATGTGCCAGAAAAGGGCGATCTTGGCGTCCGGGCGCTTCTCGTGGATGAGCCGGGGCAGGAGAGCGAAGTGATAATCCTGGATGAGAATCAGCGGCTCCTCCTCCTCGGCGATCTCCTCCAGGACGGCATGGGCGAACTTGGCGTTGACGGCCCCATAGTGGGCCCAGTCCTCGACCCGGAAGAGAGGCCGGGTATGGGCGATGTGGCACAGGGGCCAGAGGCCCTCGTTGGAAAAACCGTAGTAGTACCCCTCCTCCTCCTCCCCGGAGAGCCAGACCCGCCTCAAGGTGTAGAGCGGCTCCTCCGGCGGGACCTTGAGCCGGTCCCGGGAGTCCACGGTCTCCCGGTCGGCCTCTCCGGACCCATGGGCGATCCAGGTGCCCCCGCAGGCCCGAAGGATCGGCTCCATCGCCGTCACCACTCCGCTCGCAGGGACGACGCACTGAACCTGCCGACCCTGCCGGACATGCATGTACGGCTCCCGGTTGGCCACCACCAGGATGGGCCTGCCCTCGAGGAGGGTCCGGACCTGCTCCTTTAACCGATCCGGGGTCCAGCGGGACTCGCCGGCATGCCGGAGCCGGGCTTCTTCCTCCGCGGCGTTGCGAGCGGCAACCAGAGACCTCGCCATTCGGGTAATCTCCCGGCTCAAGGGGGCAAACAACCCTCTTTTCGGCAGGATCTTCGGTTCGAGCGTCTCTCCGGAGCGCATCCGCCGGATCCACTCCACCGTCTTCGCCAGGGGAACGAGGAGGGCCCAGCGCAGACCCAAGAGAAGAAGGAGGGCCCCTACCCCACTTCCCGCCAGGGCCAGCAGGAAAACCGGCCGGACGCTCATTCAGGGCCACTCATTAGAACGAAACGGTGACCGATGTCCCACCCCCGAAATCCGGACTCCCGTCGGTCAATCCAGCCAGAAGGAATCCGTTCACCCTCAGCCTGTCCGTCGCCTTGTACCCCCCGGAGAAGACAAGCTCCAGGGGGACCTCCGAACCGGAGCTGGACTTTGTCCCTCCCTCGAGAGAGGCGTATCCGGTGAACCGCTCGGTGAGGGGATACCCGACCCCCACCGAATAGTCCAGACGGGTCGACTTGATCGTTGAGCCGCTGGGCCGGTCCCGAAAAACGAGCTGGAGATCTCCGAAGGTGATCAGGGATCCGAACCGCTTCAAGAACTCCGGCCCAAAACCGACGTCGAACCGCCCGGTCCCCAGGCCCTTGTCGTCACTGGCCGTGGGAAACTTGATCCGGCCCCCCAGATCGACACCGGGCCGAGAATCGGTCTCTTCGATCCAATCATATTTCCCCTTCAGCTGAAGATCCCCCACCCCGCTGGCCTCTTCCGGAATCGCGCCGCCTCCGGCGCGGGCCGTCTCGCCCGCCGTGACCCCTCCCCCGTCCCGGAACAGATAGGGGATGACCAGGCCCACCTCCCCTGTCTGGCCCCTCCGCTTGAACGTCTGGCTCAACTGGGTGACCGTGGTATCTTCGCCGGTGCCGTAATCACCCGTTGAAACGCTCACCCCGGAATCGGAAACCCACTCGGCAGCAAAAAGGTCGGGAAGGAAAGCCCCGACCATCCCGACCGTGAGGAAAAAAACGGACGCCCCTTTTCGCGCTTTTCGCATTCTTCACCTCCTCCGTTTTCTCCGTTTCCGATTACCGGCCAGGGTGCTTCGCTCGATCAGCATGGGCGGGATGCTCCGGTCGGTCGAACCGCTCATGACGATTCAACCGGTCAGGGCGGCCGCCCCGTTCGGTCCGCTCAGGTTTCCCCGGCTTTTCCGCCTTGAACTCCTCCCGGGCGTGCTTTGCCGCGCTGATCACCGGCCCCAGCTTAAAACCCAGCTCCTTGGAGATCTTCCCCCATCCCTTGCCTTCGCCCCGGAGAGTCCCCACCTTCGTCAAGGCCTCCTCCAGGGTGGGATAAGTCTTCGGGTCGGTCTTCGCGAGGTGCTGGGCCATGGAAAGCTGGAGGGTGACCTCTCCCCAGCCCTGCCCTTTATTCCGCAGATCCTCCACGGTGCTGGCAGGCACGCCGAACTGCTTGGCCAACGCATCGATCCGCTCCTGCTTTGCCGCGGGCTCTGTCTCTTGATCGATTTCCCGCTGTTGGGTCTGCAGCTGGGTTTCTTCCGCCTCCGCCTGAGCCCAGGCGTTCCCAGAGGGAACCAGCCCCCACAGACCCACGAGGAGCACGCCGATCAACCTCTGCGGTACCCTTATTTTGTCCATTTTACACCTCCTCTTCAGCTTCTCTTGAAAGGTTCTTTGAGCACGATCTTCACCCCCGCAATCGTTCCGGTGAGGGCGTTGCGGACCTTCTGGCCAGCTCCCCGAATGGCGCTGACGATGCTGTCCTTGACGGAATCCACGAGACTCTTCTTCTGTTCGTCCATGAGACTCCCCCCTTTCTCTGCCTGAAAAAAGTGTGCCTGCCTATTTTCGCCGTCCTCTCCATTTCCCGCTCCCACCGGGGAAACCCAAAGGCCTCAATGTTCTCAAAGTGGGTGGCATGGCCGGTGAGGTTTGATCCGGCCCTTGCCGCCTGAAGCGCCTTCTTCGCCTCCAGGCGGGCGGAAGCGGGCTGCCTCGAAAGAAAGAGGGACAAGTCCTTCCTCCTCATTCCGGTGAACCCCTCAGGGTCCCAGTCCCGGTTCCGGAGCACCTCCGCCACGGCAAGCTTCCCCTCATAGGGCTCTCCCGAGGACTCGGCCATCACGACCGCCTCCAGGTGGGCCTCCCGCTGCAGGTGAAGGCCGGCCATCGCGCTCCCCGCGAAGAGGAGGCTTCCAATGGAACCCACCAAAAATCCGCTCGCCTGTCTCATTTTTCTTCACCGCCTGAAGCGCCTCATCTTGCTTATGCCGGGGATGAGCTGTCACGGCTTGAGCTTTCTTTTGCTGGTGGAGGAAACCTCATGGCGGGCAGCCGAACCACGATGGAGGTGGCCACTTCCTTCCCGTTGGCTGTGGTGTAGTACACCTTCACCCGCTGGCCATGAGCCAGCTCCCCCAGGGTGCCTACCTGGTTGCCGAAGAGGACCATGGTCTCACTGAGGTCAACGGTCAGATCCACCACCTGGTTGCCTCCCGTACTCAGGCGCATGGTGGGAACCGGAGATTTGAGGTGAAGCGCGGCGATGGACCCTTCCACCGCCCTCGATTCATACGTCAGATGGGAGGTGGGCATCTCGATCGCGCTGACCCCCAGAAAGATCCCCGCCACAGCAAGACAGATGAGCATGGTCCAGACCCCCCAATGTCTCCTCATCGTTCCTCCCCCCAACAGAACAGTCCCTTCTCTTTCTTCAAATCTAAAACCAAGAATACAAAATGAAGATAAAGCTGGGGTGAACATTGAGTTACGAATTGTTTATCTGGAAGAGGCCTGAAAGGACCGGCGGCTAGCTGGAGGGCTGAACGAGCGGAAACCAGGCGGTAAAGGTGGCCCCCTGCCCCGGGGCGCTGGAGACATCAATTTGGCCGTGGTGCACTTCCACAATCCAGCGGCAGAGGCCCAGCCCCAGGCCGGTGGAGTGGACCCCATCGGTCCCGGACCCCCCTCTGAAGAACCGGTCGAAAATATGCGGAAGCTCCCCGGGAGGGATCCCGGAACCGGTGTCCTGGACCGAGAGAGAGGCCATGTTCCCCTGCCGATCCGACCGGAGGGTCACCCGCCCCTGGGCGGGGGTGTGTTTGATCGCGTTGTCCAGAAGGTTGGCCACGAGTCGCTCCAGGAGGCGCCGCTCTCCCCTGACCCAGACCGGCTCGTGCGCCGGAATCTCCATCCGGACGGATTTGGTCTGAGCGACTTTTTCCCATGTCTGACTGACCTCCCGGGTCAGGGCGCTCAAGTTGACGGGCTTCCATTCGACCACCCTGTCGGTGGCCTCCTGATGGGCCAGCATCAGCAGCTCCTCGACGATGGAGGTCATCTCGTCGGCCTTCTGGAGATAGACGCGAAGGACCCGCTCATACTCCTCCGGCGTCCTGGGCCTGCGCAGGGCCACCTCCAGCTCCCCCCGGATCACCGTCAGGGGGGTGCGAAGCTCGTGAGAAGCGGCCGCGCTGAACCGCCGCAGCCGCCGGAAATCCCTCTCGAGCCGGCTCAGCATGTCGTTGAAGGTGACGGCCAGCTCATTCAATTCGTCGGCGGCCTCGGGGACGGGAATCCGCTCTTCCAGGCGCTGGGAGCTGATCCTTTTGGCCTGGCCGATCATCAATCCCACCGGCTGAAGCGCTGTCGTTGCCAGAAACCGCCCCGCGGACCTGGCCAAGACCAGGGTCATCGGGATGAGGACCAACAGCGAAAAAAGAAACCGCCCGGTCTTCATGTCAACTTGCCTCAAGGAAGCGGCAACCTGCACGAGATACAGGATCCGGCCCTGTTCGATGACGGGGCGGGTCACGAGCCGGATCCGCTGGCCCGACCGGCGGAAGGTCTCGTAGAAGGTGTGCTTCTTCAGCGCCTCCTTGAGGGCTGTTTTTGTGATGGGAAGATCGAGCTGCGTGAAGTTCTCCGAGGCGACGAGGGGTCTGCCGTAGCGGTCGACAAGGCGCAGGGGGCGGGACGTCCTCAAGTTGTCGGTCTTGCTGGCCCACCGGCCCAGCAGTTCGGGAAGCTGTCCTCTGACAATCCCGCCCAGAAACGTGCCCGGCGGCGCGCTTTCCCAGTTCCCGCCTGCCGAGCCGGGGGCCGTCTCTTCCGCTTCCCGAAAGGCGAAGATGGTGCCTGCCACGTGGTCGGCCTGCAGGGCGAGGGTCTTGTCCACGTCCCGGGCGAGGCCGGCGGCGACGCTCAGATAGAGGGCGCAGCCGAAGAACGCCAGGATGACCGCGAGGATCCCGATGTACCAGAGGGTCAGCGTCTCCCGGATCGACCGGCTTCCCCCCAACATCCGCTTCGCCATCCTCCCCACCGATTCCCTCAGGGGGGTCACTCTTCCTCCGGAACCTCCAGCATGTAACCGCTGCCTCGGACGGTGTCGAGGAGCTTGCGCTTGAAGCCGTCGTTGATCTTCTGCCGGAGCCGGGCGACATGGACGTTGATCACGTTGGAGAAGGTGTCGAAGTCGTGTTCGAGGACCTGCTCCGAGAGCTTTGTCCGCGTCACCACCTGGTTGGGGTGGCGGAGGAAATATTCCAGGATGGAAAATTCCCGGGCGGTCAGGTCGAGCTCGCGCCCTCCCCGCGTCACCCGGCGGCGCAAAACATCCATCTCCAGATCGGCCGCCTGCAGGACCGTTGAGACGAGGTCCCCTCTCCGGCGGGAGAGGGCCCGGATCCGGGCCAGCAATTCGTCAAATCGAAACGGCTTGGTGAGGTAGTCGTCGGCCCCGGCGTTCAGGCCTGTCACCTTGTCTTCGGGCCGGTCTTTCGCGGTGAGGAGAAGGATCGGGGTGGTGACCCGGCCCTCCCGCAGGGTCTTGAGGAGATCCAGGCCGCTCCGCTTGGGCAGGAGCAGGTCGAGGATGATGAGGTCGTACTCTTTCGTCTGCCCGGCGACCAGTCCCTCTTCCCCATCGGGGGCGACATCCACCGTGTAATGCTCCTCCCGGAGTCCACGGCGGATGAAGCTCGCGACGGCTGAATCGTCCTCAACCAGGAGAATCCTCACAAGGGAATTATAACGCGGACGGTTCCAAATGGAGCGTTCTCTCTTCCGGTGTAGAATAGAAAGCGCCATGCCAACGCTCCGGAAGCTCTTCTTCTACCTCTTCACGGCGATCTACCTCGCCCTCTGCCCCCTCCTCATCCTCTACGCCCTGGGGTACCTCTTCAAACCGGGGGCAGAGCACTCGGTTGTAAAAACAGGTCTCCTTTCCTTGTCGAGCACTCCGGAGGGGGCCTCGGTCTTTGTCGGGAAAACCCTGTACCCGGAAAAGACCCCCACCATCATCCGGGACCTTCTCCCCGGGGCGTATTCACTGACGCTGGCCTTCAACGGCTACAAACCCTGGACGCGGACTGTCCCCCTGGAGGCGGGAAAATCGACCGCCCTTGAGAGGATCCTCCTCCTGCCCCGGGAGTGGAAGCCCCACCCGGTCCTCTCCGGTTCCTTCGAAGAAATCATCCCTATGCCTGGGAACCGGTTTCTCCTCCTGAAGAAAGGGCCCTGGGGAGAGGACCACTTCGTCTTCGACATGGAGACGCTCACCCATTGGCCTTTGTTTCCAGCCGATTCCCCCCTGCGGGGGAGGAGGGTCTCCGCCCTCCACACCGTCGAGGGGAGCCCCTTCATCCTCCTTTCGCTGGATTCCGGGGAGGGGAAGGCCTTCGCCTGGATCGACCCGCGGGAGAAGGAACCCCTCGTTGAGGACCTCTCCGGCCTTTTCCCGGAGAGACCCGACCGGGTCCAGTGGGACCCCCATGAAAGGCGTTACCTCTTCACCCTTCAGGGCAGGCACTTGAACCGTTTGGACATCGACTCCAGGGTCTGCACCCCGAGGTTTCTGGAGCAGATCCGCGGGTTCGGCCTTTTTCATCAAACGATCTACGCCCTCCGAGAGGACGGGGCCTTCCTGGAGGTGGATGAGGAAGGGAAGAAGAAAGAGGTGCTTCCCGATGAGACGGCGGCAACGGAAGACCTCTTCGGAGGGGGCGGCTCTTTTCGAGTGGAGGTCCTCCGGGGGGAGATTATCCTCTTTTTAGGGGAGCGCGGAGAGCTCCTTGCCAACCGCCTCCCCCACCGGTTCGTCGAGAAGGGGGTCCGGGGCTTCGAATTCGACCCCCACCAAGAACGGCTTCTCCTCTGGCAGAAGGGGGCCATCGGGATCCTGGATTTCTCACGCAAGGAGCCGGAAAGAGGCCCTTTTGAGCGGGGACCGAAACTCCTCTGGGTCTACCGAAAAGGGAGGGACATCCGTCAGGCCTTCTGGGCGCATGAGGGGTCGCATCTCCTCTTCCGGGACAACGACCGAGTCTTCCTCCTAGAGGTGGAAACCCGGGGGAAACCCCGCCTGGCTCATCTGTTCCGGGTCAAGGCAGGGGGTCCGGTGGTCTATTGGGAAGCTGAGGGGAGGCTGTATTACCTCGAAGGGTCTGACAACCGTCTTTGTTCCGCGGAAATCGTTCCCCGAAGGAACCTGCTTCTCCAGTGAACTTCAACTACTCCAAATACCGCCTTGAGAAGAAAGAGGAGAGACTCCAGCGCTTCCTCGAGGTCCTCCCCGGCGCCGCCAGCTGGTCGATCCTGGTGGGGATGTTGATCCTCTCCTTCTTAAGGCCGGTGATCGCCGCCGCCGGGGTGATCGCTTTCGACTTTTACTGGCTCCTCCGGCTTTTTTACATGACCCTGTTCCTGTTGCTCTCTTACCTCCGGCTCTCCCTGGAGAAGGAAACCGACTGGATGCTGCGGGCCCAGGGCCTGGAGGACCCCTCGCCCTCCACCCTTCGCAGGCGGGCCTCCCTCTTCTTTTACAGGCGCCAGGTTCGGGCCCTCCAGGCCCAGCCCCAACAGCCCCCTTCCTGGAAGGAGATTGTTCACTTGGTGATCCTTCCGATTGTGAAAGAGGGGCGCCAGATCGTTGAGCCCGGCATCGAAGCCCTCGCCCGGCAGAAGTTTCCACCCCGGCAGATCCTGGTGGTCCTGGCCCTCGAAGAGCGCTCCGATGAGGAGGTCCACAGGGACGCCGAGGAAATCTGTCAGGCCTACCGGGACCGGTTCCTCGGCTGCCTGCTCGTCATCCACCCCGACGGCCTCCCCGGGGAAGCCCGGGTGAAAGGGGCCAACGCCTCTTACGCGGCGAAAGAGGCAGCGAAGCATCTGGAGGCAAACAAGATCCCCACTGAAAACGTCGTCATTTCCTGTTTTGACGCCGACACGGTGGTCAGCCCCGATTATTTCGCCTGCCTGACGTACCACTTCCTCATCTCGCCCGACAGAACCCAGGCAAGCTTTCAACCCATTCCCGTCTACCACAACAACATCTGGGAGGTTCCCGGCTTCGCCAGGGTCCTGGACATCGGCTCCTCTTTCATGCAGCTGGTTGAGGCCACCAACCCGGAAAAGCTCGTCACCTTCTCCAGCCACAGCATGAGCTTCAAGGCCCTGGTGGACGTGGGGTACTGGCCCGTGGACATGATCTCCGACGATTCGGCGATCTTCTGGAAGGCCTTCGTCCATTTCGACGGCCGCTACCGGGTGATCCCAATGTACATCACCCTCTCGATGGATGTGGCGGCGGCCGAAACCTGGTGGAAAACCGCCGTGAACGTCTACAAGCAGAAGCGGCGGTGGGCCTGGGGCGTGGAAAATTTCCCCATCCTCATGAGGGCTTTCCTGAAGGCGGAGAGGATTCCGCCCTGTTCCAGGGTCCGGCACGCCTTCAAGATGCTGGAAGGCCACATCACCTGGGCCACGGGGGCGTTCCTCATCAGCGTGATCGGATGGCTTCCGGCCATTTTTGCCGGCCGGGAATTTTCCAGTTCCGTCCTGTATTACAGCGCCCCACGGATCCGGGGGATCATCTTCCAGTTGGCTTCGCTTTCTCTCGTGACGACGATCCTCCTGAGCCTCTGTCTCCTTCCCAGGAAGAAAAGCAGGCACCCCTTCTTGAAGAGAATCGTACAGGCCGCCGAGTGGCTCTTCGTGCCTGTGATCTTCACCTTCTTGAGCGCCCTTCCCGCTCTGGACGCGCAGAGCCGCCTCATGCTGGGCAGGCGGATGGAGTTCTGGGTCACGGAGAAGAAGCGGGGATAGGCCGATGCGGATCACCGGCGTGGGGATTCTTCCGCTTCTGCTCCCGATGCGGCGCCCCTTCATCACCGCCTTAGGGAGGAAGGAGATGAGCCGCAATCTCCTCATCGCCCTGCGGCTTGAAAACAAAACGCAGGGCTACGGGGAGGCCTCCTCCTCCCTGGCCTGGCCGGAGGAGACCCCTCAGGCGATGGGGGCTCTATTAAGGAAGGCGATCCCTCACCTTCTGGGCAAGGAAATCCGCCGGTACCGGAGTCTCATCCGCGAGGTGTGGGAAATCTGCAAAGAGCATCCGACCGCCGCCTCCGCCATGGAATGCGCCTTGTGGGACGCCTTCGCCCGGTCGCGGAAGGTCTCCCTTTGGCGCCTCCTGGGCGGAAGGAGGCGTTCGGTGACGACGGGTCTGACCCTTTCCGCCGGGACAGCCGATGAGGCGGCCGAGGCGGCAAGATCGGCGGGCCGGAACGGCTTCCGAAAGTTGAAGGTGAAGGTGACGGGAAAGGATCCGGACGAGGACCTCCGGCGGGTGATCGCGGTCCACCGGGCCGCCGGGGGGGCGGCCCTCTGGATCGACGCCAACCAGGGGTTTGATTCCGAGCGGGCGATCCGGTTCGCCCTGGAGGTGCGCCGGAGGAAGCTTCCCGTTCGCCTTTTCGAACAGCCGGTGCCCAGAGAAGACCTCGAGGGGCTCGCCCGCGTCGCCAAAGAGGGGGGGCTTCCCGTCGCCGCCGATGAATCGGCCCGGAGCGCCGAGGAGACCGGGCGTTTGATCCACCGGAAGATCGTTCCGGTGATCAACGTGAAGCTCGCCAAGTGCGGGCTCTCCTCAGCCCTTTGGATCATCGGGCTCGCCCGGTCCCGCGGGGTGAAGCTGATGATCGGCTGCATGGCGGAGTCGGGGATCGGCCTTTCCCATTCGGTCGCCCTGGCCTGCGGGACCGGGGCTTTTGACTTCATCGACCTGGACTCCTTTCTCCTCACCCAATCCCCGCCCCATCGAAACAACTTCAGGGCCTCCGGGGAGCGCCTCACGATCGATCCGGCCTGCGGGGGAACGGGGGTGGAGTTTCCCCTTCGCCGGACCCCATGACCGGCTTTGGGCTTTTCGCGGTCCTCTTGGGGCTCGTCGGTCTCCTCTGGAAGCTCAAACCCGTGCCCCTTCCTCTCTTTTGCTACCTCATCCCGATGGTGCTGACGACGATCGGGGTCCTGCCGTCCCAGGATCCCCTTTACCAGCTTTTTTCGGAACAGCTGCTTCCGGTCTGTCTGGTCCTCCTCCTTTTGGGGACCGATCTCATGGGGATCGCCCGCCTGGGGCCTCTGGCGCTGGGGATGATGCTTCTGGGTTCCCTGGGAACGGTCTTGGGGGGCTTGATCAGCTTCAAGCTGTACGGGCGCTGGCTGCCTGAAGGATCCTGGGGGGCGGTGGGAGCCCTCGCAGGAAGCTGGATCGGCGGCTCGGCCAATCTTCTCGCCGTGAAAGAGTCCCTGGGCGTGCCTGATTCCCTCATCGGGCCGATCGTGATCGTGGACGCGGCGATCGCCTACAGCTGGATGGGGCTCCTCCTTTGGGCCTCCGCGTGGCAGGAGAGGTGGAACCGCTTGCTGCGCGCGACATCCGGTCCGTCCCCCTCCGGCCACCCGGGGAGAGCCCTTCAGAGCCGACACCCCTTCGGGGGCCTTGTCGCGGGCATTTCCTTAAGTCTTCTGATCTCTCTGGGGGCACAGGGAGTCAGCCGGCAGCTTCCGGATGCGGGAGTGATCAACTCCTCCGGCTGGACGATCCTCATCGTCACGACGGCCGCTCTTTTTTTGTCCCTGACGCCGCTGCGGAAACTGGAGGGGGCGGGGATTTCCCGGGTGGGGACCTTCGCCCTGTACCTTCTCCTCGCCTCGATCGGGGCCAGGGCCGACTTCAGGGCGATCGCCCAAGCGCCGCTCTTTCTGGCCCTGGGGCTCACCTGGATTACCATTCATGGAATGGTGATCCTCGCGGGGGGATCTTTGCTCAAAGCCCCGCTGGGGTTGATCGCCACGGCCAGCCAGGCCGCGATCGGCGGGGTGGTCTCCGCCCCGATCGTGGGGGCGGCTTACGAGCAGAATTTAAGCGGGGTGGGGCTCCTCATGGCGGTGCTGGGAAATCTGCTGGGGACCCCCTGCGGAATTCTGACGGCCTGGCTCGCCCGGCTCCTTGGTTAGGAGGCCTGGTCGATCGCCGCCTGCAGCTTCAGAGTCTCGGCGGACTCCTGCTTGCTCCGGAAGATCACGGCCGCCAGAAGAAGGAAGACCGCCAGGAGGGCCGCCCAGAGGAGGGGGGTTGGCTTCTCGAACTTCACCACAAAAGGAAGGATCAAAAGACTCACCAGGTTCATCACCTTGATGAGGGGGTTCAAGGCCGGCCCGGCGGTGTCCTTCAAGGGGTCTCCGACGGTGTCTCCGGTGATCGAGGCCTTGTGGGCGTCGGACCCTTTCCCTCCGTAGTGGCCGTCCTCGACGAACTTCTTGGCGTTGTCCCAGGCCCCGCCGGCGTTGGCCATGAAGACGGCCAAAAGCTGTCCGGAGAGAATGATGCCGGCGAGGAACCCCCCCAGCGCTTCCTTGTGGAGCACCATCCCGACTAAGATCGGGGCCAAGACCGCCAACAGCCCCGGCCCGATCAGCTCCCGCTGGGCCTCCTGCGTGCAGATGGAGACCACCCGGGCGTAGTCGGGGGTCTTCTTCCCTTCCCAGATCAGCTTGTCCTTGAACTGCTCCCGCACCTCGTGGACGATGAGGAAGGCGGCCCGCCCCACCGCCCGGATCGTCATGGAGCTGAAGAGAAAAGGGATCGCCCCGCCGATCAAGAAACCGATGAAGACGATCGGCTCCGAGATCGACAGGAGCGGCACAATTTCATCGTAGGTCTTTCCCGTCAACCGGGCGATGTCGGTGATGTAGGCGTTGAAGAGCGAAACCGCGGCGATGACGGCCGAGCCGATGGCGATCCCCTTGGTGATCGCCTTCGTCGTGTTGCCGCAGGCGTCCAGGTCCGAGAGGGTCTGCCGGGCCTTCTTGTCCAGGTGGGTCATCTCGCCGATTCCGTTGGCGTTGTCGGCCACGGGGCCGAAGACGTCCATGGAGATGTTGTTGCCGGTCAGGGTGAGCATCCCGATGCCGCACATCGCCACCCCATAGGCGATGTAGGTGGGGTTCGTCCCCTGGTAAATGAGGAGGGACCCGAAGACCGCCAGGGCGATCATCCAGATCGCCCAGACGCTGGATTCGTAGCCGATGGCGATCCCGTTGATGATCGTCGTGGCGTGCCCGGTCTGGGTCGCCCGGGCCACGAACTGGACCGGCTTCTTCTCGGGGGCGGTGAAATAGTCGGTCAGGTAATTGATGGAGACGGCGAGCCCGATCCCGATCAAAGTGGTCCAGACGGGACGCATGTCCAGCCCCGGAATCCCCAGACTCACCCAGCCCGGCAGGATCTGCCCTTCCGGGAACCGGAGGTAGAAGAAGCCGACGAGACAAAAGCCCACAATCGAGACGATCGCCGAGACGGTGTAGCCTAAGTGGATCGCCTTCATCGCCGCCCGGGCCTCCTCCGAGGTGCGGACCAAGTACGTCCCGATGATGGAGCTTAAGACGCCGATCGCCCGGACGAGGAGGGGAAAGATCACCCCCTTGTGCCCAAAGGAGGCCCACCCGAGGATCATCGCCGAGACGATCGTCACCTCGTACGACTCGAAGATGTCGGCGGCCATCCCGGCGCAGTCTCCCACATTGTCCCCGACGTTGTCGGCGATCGTTGCGGCGTTCCGGGGGTCGTCCTCCGGGATGTTCTTCTCGAGCTTGCCCACCAGGTCCGCCCCCACATCGGCCGCCTTCGTGTAGATGCCCCCTCCCACCCTCATGAAGAGGGCCAGGAGGGTCCCTCCGAATCCAAAACCGAGGAGGACCTCATACGCCCGCTCCCCGTAGA
>JACPXR010000061.1 GCA_016196465.1 Candidatus Omnitrophota bacterium
AACAATTACACTAAACCAACCTCATCCGATATCACGATCTCGAGAAGTTTTTCCCCGGGCCGGATGCCGATCACCTCCTGGGAGCACTCCGGGGCGATCACCCGGGCCAGATCCGTCACCTTGACGCTCGGGATTTTCGGAACGAAGATCTCCCCCCCCAGCATCCGCTGCATGGACTTTAAGACGAACAGCACCGAGTCGTCCAGGGTCATGAGAAACCGGGTCATCCGAGGGTCCGTGATGGTGAGCCGTCCGGTGGGCTTCTGGGCCAGGAAGTAAGGGATCACGCTTCCCCGGGAGCCCACGACGTTTCCGTAGCGGACCACGGAGAACCGGGTCTTGTCCATCCCGGTTCCGTTGGCGGCGACAAAGAGCTTGTCGGAACAGAGCTTGGTCGCCCCGTAGAGGTTGACGGGGTTGGCCGCCTTGTCGGTCGAGAGCGCCACCACCTGTTTGACCTTCCGCTCGATGGCGGCGTCGATGACGTTGGCCGCGCCCAGGATGTTGGTCTTGATCGCTTCCAGGGGGTTGTATTCCGCCGTCGGCACCTGCTTGAGCGCCGCCGCGTGCACCACGGTGTCGATGCCGTCCATGACCCGGCTGAGGCGGTCCCGGTCCCTGACGTCGCCGATGGTCATCCGGACTTCCGGGTGGGCCTCGACCGGGAAGGCCTGCCGGAGCTGAAACTGCTTCAGCTCATCCCGGCTGTAAACAATGAGGCGCTCCAGCTTGAAGCTTCGACAGACCGCCTGGAGGAAACGCTTCCCGAAGGAACCGGTCCCTCCGGTGACCAGCAGGTTGGCGCCGTTGAGATTCAGACCCTCCACTTTCATGATTTTCCCCCTCTTACTTGAAGGCCCGCAGGCCTTCCTGAAGCACCGTCACGCAGCGGTTCAGCGCCTCAGGTTCAAGCCCGACGCTGCTGGGCATGCAGATGCTCCGGTGGTAAAGCGACAGGGACTCCTTCAGCTCAAAGGTCTGGCAGTCCCGATACGGCCGCTGAAGGTGAATCGGCCTCCACACGGGCCTCGCCTCCACCCCCCGTTCATGGAGGAACCGGACCACCGCCTGGCGTCGGGCCAACGGCGTCCCTTCGGGCAGCCGGACGGTGTAAAGCCAGAAGCTGGGCTCGGTGTGGGGGGAAGCGGCCATGGGAAGCACCTCAGGGGTCCCACGCAAGGCCTCTCCGTAGGCCTTGGCGATCCGCCGTTTGGCCTCGAGGAAACGGTCCAACTGCTCGAGCTGGGCGACCCCCAGGGCGGCCTGGAGATTGGTGAGCCGGTAGTTGTAGCCCACCTCCTCGTGGACATATTCCATCGGATCATCCCTCGCCTGGGTGGTGAGATACCGGGCGCGTTTAGCAACTTCAGCGTCGTTCGTGATCACCATGCCTCCGCCGCCCGCGGTGACGATCTTATTGCCGTTAAAGCTCAACGCCCCCACCGATCCGAAGGTTCCCACCGGATTCCCCCGAAAGCGGACCCCGAGGGCCTCCGCCGCGTCTTCCACGACCTTCAGATGATGCGCCTGGGCCAGCGAAACGATCCGGTCCATGGAACAGGCCAGCCCCAGGAGATGGACCGGCAGCACCGCCCGCACCCGCCGGCCGGTTTTTCGATTGAAGCATTCGCCGGATCGGATCCGGCACTCTTCACGGAGGAATCGCTCCAGCTTCTCCACGTCCATCTGCCAATGGGCGTCCACGTCCAAAAGGACCGGGTGCGCCTGGCAGTATCGAACGGCATTGACCGGCGCGATGAAGGTCAGGTCCGGGACCAGAACCTCGTCTTGCGGCTCGACGCCGGAGACTTTCAGCGCCGTGTGCAAAGCGGCGGTGCCGTTGGTGACCGCCACAGCGTGCCGGGCCCCCGTGAGACGGGCGATCTCCTTCTCAAAGCGGTCCACAAAGGGGCCCGCCGAGGAGACCCAGTGGGTTTCCAGGCACTCCTTGAGATAGTCCCACTCCCTGCCTGAGAAAAGAGGGGCGGACAGCGGGATCGGCGTCCGACCCGCCTCAGACGGCGTAGGCGCCAGCCCGATACCCATCCAGATTCTCCTGCATCCAGTCGATCGTCGTCCGAAGTCCCTCCGCGAGGGAAACCTTGGGAGCCCACCCGAGCAGCTCCTGCGCCAGCGTTGGATCCGCCATCAGGCGCTCGACCTCGCTCTCCGAGGGACGCACCCTCTGCGCCTCCTGCTCGATCCGGACCTGCTTCCCCGAAAGCTGCGCGATCTGCTCCGCCAGCTCACGGATCGATGTTTCCCTTCCGCTTCCCAGATGAATGGTTCGCCCAGCCGCCCGAGGTGAAGCCGCCGCTGCAAGGAAGCCCTCCACGATGTCACCCACAAAATTCAGATCTCTCCGGGGCCCCATGTTCCCAAGCTGCACGACATCGCCGGTCAAGCACTGGAGAATGATCGCCGGTATCACCGCCCGGGCCGACTGGCGTGGCCCGTAGGTGTTGAACGGCCGGAGGGTCACGACCGGCAGGCCATACGAGTGGAAAAAGGCCTCCGCGAACTTATCGGCGGCCGCCTTGCTGGCCGCATAGGGGGACTGGGCGCAGAGCGGATGCTGCTCGCTCATCGGAACGGCCCGCGCTGTCCCGTACACCTCGCTGGTCGAGGTGTGCACAACCCGCTGCACCTGCGCCTCGCGGCAGGCCTGCAAGATATGGAGGGTCCCCTGGACGTTCGTCGCCACGTAGGCCGATGGCGCCTGATACGAGTAAGGGATGGCAATGAGCGCGGCCAGATGGAAGACCACCTCGCTGCCCTCCACCGCCCGCCGGACGCTCTCCGGGTCCCGGACGTCCCCCGCCACCACCTCCACCCCATCCTTCACAGGGGAGCGGTCCAGCCATCCCCAGGAGCCGTCAGAACGGTAATGGACCATGGCCCGGGTCCTCGCCCCGAGCTGCACCAGCTGCTCCGTGAGATGGCTCCCGATGAAGCCGCCTGCCCCCGTGACGAGAACCGGCTTCCCTGCCCAACTCATGGTCTGTCCCATTCACGAACCTCCTTCTGCGCCCGCTCATAGTCCCCCGGGCTGCCCACGTCGATCCAGCACTACCGGATTGGAAAGCTCACCACCGGCCGGCCTGCCTCCACCAGGTGCTGGATGAGATCGGTCATATCAAAGCGCTCCGCGTCTGGAATGAACCGATAGGCCGCCGGCTCGAGAAGATAGATCCCTGCGTTGACGAAGAGGTCGATCATCGGCTTCTCGCTGATGCCGACCACCTGGTGGTCCTGACATTTCACGACCCCGTAGGGCACCTTCAGCTCGTACCGCCGGACCGCCACGGTCATGTCGGCCTGGTGCTCCCGGTGGTACACCAGCATCGAGCGGAAATCCATCTGTGTCAGGATATCCCCGTTCATCACCAGGGTGGTCTGCTGCGGAGTCTCTAGCCGCCGTAAGCCCCCGGCGGTCCCTAGGGGACGCTCTTCCGTGATGTAAGAGAGCTCCATCCCGAATTCCTTGCCGTCTTTGAAGTAATTGGCGATCTTATCGGACTGATGCCACGTGGCGACCTGAACCTGCCGGATCCCGGCCCCTTTCAGTTGCCGAAGGATGATCTCCAAAAGCGGCCTGTCCCCCACAGGCAAGAGCGGCTTGGGGGTCTCCTGAGTGAGCGGACTGAGGCGCTTGCCCTCTCCGCCGGCCATGACGACGGCCTTGACCGGGACCGGATCGGGAAGAAAATCGTCTTGGGTCACCAGCCCCTTGACCCGTCCCCGCTCGTCGAGGAGGGGAAGGTGGAGGATCCGGTGCTTCTGGAGAAGATCCAAATGGGACTGGGGGTCCGCGTCCCAGGGGGCTGTGACCGGCCGGGCGTACGGCGTGGAGGCCTTCCGGTCCAGAAGCTGCCGGGCCGACTCCTCCAGGGGGATCCGGGCCAGCATGGACCGGCGAATGTCTCCATCGGTGATGGTTCCCTCCAGAAGCCCCTCCTCGTCAACCACCAGAGCGATCCCCAGCCGGGACCGGTCCATGAGAGCGATCACCTCCAGCAAAGAGGCATCGGCGCCGACGCACAGTGTCTTAAGATCGGTGATCATACGGGATGCCTCAGGCGCCATTGCCCCGCCTCTTTCTTCCAAAGGTGAGGCGAGCGGAACGCATCGCAGAGCTCCAGAAACCGTTCCGGCTTCATGCCGATTTCCCGCATGACCTCCTCAAAGTACTTCTGGGGGAATTCTCCATCGAAGCGGCGCACGAGAGCTACCCCCTCTTCCCGGGTCAGGTGTTTGTTGCGGATCTCCTGGGAGGCGTCGTAAGTGGCCCGCCCCAGGCCGAACTTGATGTAGGTGGTGTAGTAATGGAGGCCGTCGATCTTGTCATCCAGGGAGTTGTACTTGCTGTAGGTCCCCTCCGTCCGGAAAGGATTGGCCTCAAAGCCGGTCTTCTCCACGGCGTAATAGTAGCTCTCCTGAGGGGTCCACTTCAGGTAATAGCCCAGGTAATGGACCTCGATGGAGGAGGCCTCGAGCTCCCTTGAATCGGCCGGCAGATAAGGGGCGAGGTCGTTCAAAGTCAGTCCGTGGCGCTCGATGAGCTCCCCGATGGGGAGGCCCGCCAGATGGATTTCATGAAGGTTCTGAAAGGTGAAGAACGACTTGTCCCGCAGGGAGCTCGCGTTGTCGGCGATCGGATTGCCGTACTCCGCCTCGTTCTCGCCGAAGAAGATGAGGGGGACCTTGGTCTGGAGGGCCATCTTGGGGGCCAGGTTCTTCTGGCCCAGGATGAAGGTTTGAAACGGGTGGAGGAGGTTTTCGATGGCAAGCCGCGTCAAAAGCCGGTGGACCCGGCCGTTCGTCTTGAAGGTGAAGTTGTCAAAACCCCCGGTCTCGATCCAGCTCCTGAAGTTCTTCCAGCCGATGTCGGTGTAGAGGAAGGGCGGCCAGGTGACGGTCAGGGGATGCATCCCGTACTTGTATTTCAAGACGTGGGCGGCGTAGGCGCTGTCCTTGCCTCCCGAACCCGGCACAACGCAGTCGTACCGGCCGTCGTTGCGCCGGGCTCGGTCGAGGAGGCGCAGGAGTTCCTCCTCCCGCTTCTCCCAGCGGACCGCTTCCTTCTGTTCTGCGTAGCGACAGGCGTCGCAGACCCCCTCTTCATCGATGTGCAGGGTCCGGTGCCTCTGGTCGGTTCCGTGTTTGAATTCAACCGACGAACAGGGCCGCTGGTTGGACATGACGCACTTCCGGCAAAAGACCACCTTCCCCGGAAGGCCGTAGCGGGCCTCGAGCTTTTCCGGCGCTTGCGTGAGGGCGTCAGACATGGGAGGCCCAATTTTTGTAAATCCGAAGTCCTGCGGGTCCGCTGCGCTCCGGGTGGAACTGGCAGGCGAAGAGGTTCTTCCATTGGACGCAGGAGCAGAACTCTTCCGGACCGTACGCCGTTTTTGCAAGAAGGGCTTCGGGGTCCTCAGGCCGGCAGACAAAGGAATGGACAAAATACTGGTACTCCCCATGGGCGAGGCCCTCAAGAAACGTTCCGTTCCAGTTCCGGCTCCCCGCGGGGAAGATCCGGTTCCACCCCACCTCCGGGACCTTCAAGCGCCTCCCGGGCCTTTCCGCCGGCTGAAGAGAAACCACTTCGCCAGGAATCAGATTCAACCCCTCATGGGTTCCGAACTCGAGGCTCCGGCTCATGAAAAGCTGCATCCCCAGACAAATCCCGAAGAGGGGTTTGCCGGAGGAAGCGGCCCTTTCAAGGGCCTGAGTCAGATGGAGCTGCTTCAAGGTTTCCATCGCGGCCCCAAAGGCCCCAACCCCCGGGAGGATCACCGCATCGGCCCGATCAAGCTCCTTGGGAGAAGAGGTGATCTCCGCTTTCAAGCCGGCCTGCTCGCAGGCGAGCTGGACGCTGAAGAGGTTGCCCATCCCGTAGTCGACAATCGCCACCTCGGTCCCCTTCCCTTCAGGCATGCACCGCCTCCTGGATGGATCTGCGGCAGGGGATCTGGTTTTCCTGAAGCGCGGCCTTGAGTTCAGGGAGGGTGGTCTCCTCCACTTTGGAAAAACCCCGCCGGTTTTTCAAAAATTCCCTGTTTCCCTCTTCAAGGGGAACGCTCCCCTCCGGGGCCAAGCGGACCCGGTGGTAATGGAGCATGGAGGCCAGACACACGGCGTCGGCTTTCCCCTCCCGGACCACCTCGATGAGGTGCTCCCGTCTTCCCGCCCCTCCGCAGGCGATCACCGGGATGTCGAGGGACTCTGCGATGGTCCGGGTCAGCTCCAGGTCAAATCCTTTGCCGGTTCCCTCCCGGTCGATCGAGGTGACCATGAGCTCTCCGGCTCCCAGCGAGGCCGCCTGCCTCGCCCATTCGAAGGCGTCGACCCCGGTTCGCTGGCGCCCGTTGTCGGTGTACGCCTCATAACGGCCGGAGGACTCCCGGATCGCTTCGATGGAAACGACAACGGTGGAGGAGCCGAACCGGCGGGCGGCCTCCCGGATGAACTCGGGCCGCTGGAGGGCCGCCGTGTTGATCGCTACCTTGTCGGCCCCAGCCCGAAGGACCCTCCGGATGTCCTCCAAGGTGCGCAGTCCCCCCCCAACGGTGAGAGGAATGAAGATTTCCCTGGAGGTCCGTTCGATCACCTCTAGAAGAGAGTTCCGCCCGTAGAGGCTCGCCACCACATCCATGTAAAGAAGCTCGTCCGCTCCCTCCCGGTAGTAGTGCCGGGCGAACTCCTCGGGAGTCCCCAGGACCCTCAAGCCCTCCAGATGGATTCCCTTGACGAGGTTGGGCCCTTTGATGTCCAAGCGGGGGATGATTCGTACCGTCACGATATCGGCTCCCGGGCGAAGAGGGTTCCGCCCAAGGCCTTCTCAGAGATGAAAATGCTCATCGGAGTGCGCCCACATTGGATCTCGTAAGGGGCCACTCTTTTGAGGAACCCGCCAAACCAGCGGCAGAGCATCTGCCTGAGGCGCTCCTTGGCCGGATGGGCGATCGGCTCGAAGATTCCGAAGGACCAGGAGAGAAGGCCCGGAAAACAGGCGGCGAGGATTCTTTGAAAGGGAACCCGGGACTTCTTCCAGCGGAAGATCGAGCAGGACCCATCCGAAGAGACGGCCACCTGCCCCACGGCGGCCTGTTCCCATGAAAACTCCTCCATGGAGGCCTCCGGAATAGCGATGGTTCGGGTGACGAAGCTGAAAAGCCCGTCGAGGCGGAAGGCGGTCCGGATCGGAAAAATCAACATCGCTTCACCCAGGTGCAGGCCCACCTTGATGGGCTTGTGAGATTCCCAGGCCGAACGCAGGGCGGAAAGCGTCGCCCCCGAATCCGGGGCTCCGGGGCCCAATCGTCCCACGAGGCGGTAGGGTTCCCCCATTCCATACCGGACCCGGACCGCTCCCTGAGACCGGAAAGGGACAACCTGCTTCACCCAGGAATCGGTGAAGGTGTACACGAGAAGGCTCAGCCGGTTCCCCTGGGCGAGAAAGGCGAATTTCTTGCGCCAGATGTCCCAGGGGAGGTGTCTGCGGGCGAATCCTTGGGTGGATCCCGCGGAGAGGTGATCGCAGTCAAACCAGACCACCTGCCGTTTCCTGGGGAGGATGAAAACGCAGTCCGGATTGAAGTAATATTCATCGTACCTGCCGAGCCCAAGATCCTGATAGAAAGTAAAATCGCTGCCTGAAGCGGCCCAATCGTACAAATCCATCTTGGGCAGGTCGGGGGTCTCAGTTCTCATCTTTCCAGATCCGCTCCCCTTGGCGCCCCCGTCATCTCCAGCGCGAGACCGGCCTCTGAAAGAGAGGCGCCGGGATGCCCGGAGAAAGTGGTGGCCCGAACCCTCCGTCGGATTTCCTCTTCGGACATCCCGGACTCCAGGCGGCAGAGGGCGTTCAGCTCCGACCGTCGAAAGGGCCTTCGGGTCCAGCGTTCCTGCGACTGGGGCAGCGGTTCACCCGCCAGGATCCGGTCCGCGATCTCGTAAAAGAGGGCGGCCATCACCGCGTACGACCGGTACGTCAGACTCGCCACGCTGTCCGATCCGGTGAGGGGAAAGCGAACCGCCCGGACGATGGGGCCCGCATCGACCCTGGGAAGCATGTGGTGGCAGGTGACCCCATAGCGGGCCGCTCCCTCGTAAAGAGCGAAGTTGGTGCAGCCGATTCCCGGATATTCCGGGGGACCCGGATGAAAGTTGATCGCCGCCACCAAGGACCGCTCCAGAATCTCCCGTGGAATGATCCAGGGGCTTAAGTAGGAAATGAGATAGTCCCATGGCCCCGGCCGATCCAGGGGGGGCATCGGGTCTTCCCGCTTTCCCAG
>JACPXR010000062.1 GCA_016196465.1 Candidatus Omnitrophota bacterium
AAGTCAAGGTCTAACAGGGCGTAAAGGATGTCAAATCCGGCCACCCAGAAGAGGACCCCCCAGCATAGAGGAAGGATGGCGGGATCCCACCGGCCGGTCACGGCCAACCAGCCGGCCGCCGGCGCGCAGGCAAGCACCATCCCAAGCCAGAAATGGCAGGCCCAGGTGAACCGCTTCGTGTAAGGGTATGCGACCAGCAACGTCAGGCCAACCGGAGAAAGGGCCAGACACAAGGGGTTCAGCCGCCAGGCGGAGAAAAAGAAGAGGGCCGCCGCTGCCGCGGCTAAAACCGCCAGGTGAGCCGGTTTCACCCGGCCCGCCGGCACAGGCCAGTTTTGGGTGCGGGGATTCAGCCGGTCCAGCGGCAGGTCGATCAAGCGGTTGAGCGCCATCCCGGCGGTCCTGGCCCCTACCATCCCCAGCGTCACCCAGCCTACCGTTCCCCACGAGGGGTCCCCGCCCGCAGCCACGACTGAGAGATTACAAGTGGTGCGGCCTCCTTCAGCCGCAGCCACCCAGACTCCCAAATACGCAAACGGCAGCGCGAAGATCGTATGCTCCAACTTCAGCGCTTCCGCTACATCGGCGAGTCTACTCACAGACCATATTCGGACCAGCGGCGGGTGACCTTCTCTTTGACGTCAGGAGTCATGGCGATCGGATCCGGCCAGGGACGGGGGTGTCCCTCTTCAGGGAGCTTGCGGGTGGCATCCACTCCCATCTTGGAGCCGAAGTTCCATTCCGGAGAGGCGTGGTTCAGCGTGTCCACCGGCCCTTCGACGAAGAAGCAGTCCCGTTTGGGGTCGATGTTCATGAAGGAAAGCCAAGCGACTTCGCTCAAGTTGTGGACATCCACCCTCTCATCCACCAAAAGGATCACCTTGGTGAAGGTCAACTGCCCCAATCCCCAGAGGGCGTGGGCCACCTTCCGGGCCTGGCCGGGGAAAGATTTTCGGATCGAGACGATGACGGCGTTGTTGAAGATCCCTTCCGCCGGAAAGTTCATGTCGACGATCTCAGGTACCATCTTCCGGATGATCGGCAGGAAGACCCGTTCGGTCGTCTTTCCCAACCAAACATCCTCCATCGGCGGGACGCCGACGATCGTGGTGGGATAGAGCGGATTCTTACGATGGGTGATGGCGGTCACCTGCAGCGTGGGATAAGGCTCCGGCAGAGAGTAGTAGCCGGTGTGATCTCCGAAGGGCCCCTCCTCCCGCAGCTCCCCGACCTGAACGGTCCCCTCGATCACGATTTCCGCTTGGGCCGGCACCTCCAGATCCACCGTCACCCCCTTGACCAGCTCCACCGGCTCCTTCCGCAGGAACCCGGCGAAGAGGTACTCATCGATCCCTTCCGGCAGCGGGGCGCTGGCAGCGTACATCGAGGCCGGCTCTCCTCCCAAGGCGATCGCCACCGGCATCTTTTCGCCGGCGGCGTATCCTCTCCAATGAGCCCGGCCATCCTTGTGCGCCTGCCAATGGAGCCCTACCTCCCGATCACCGAAGAGCTGATGCCGGTACAACCCGACGTTCCGTTTTCCGGTTGCTTTGTTCCGGGTGATCGTGGCCCCCAGCGTGATGAATTTCCCGGCATCCTTCGGCCAGCACCGCAGGATCGGCAGCAATGACAGTGAGGGGTTTTCCCGGACGACAACCTCCTGACAGGGAGCCTTGGAAACCACCTTCGGAGGGAATTGCGCCATCTCTGCCAGCTTCGGAAGGAGGCTGAGTTTCTCCAGGAATCCGGAGGGTGCCGGCATCTCCAAGAGCTCGCCGATCCGGCGGCCGATCTCGTTGAGATCGTTCACCCCGAGCGCCATCTCCATCCGGCGCTTCGTGCCGAACAGGTTGATGACCAGCGGCATCGAGGAGCCCGCCACCCTCTCAAACAGGAGGGCCGGCCCGCCGGACTTCATCACCCGGTCGGCGATCTCGGCGATCTCCAGATGGGGATCCACCGGCGCAGGGATTCGCTTGAGCTCACCCCTGCGCTCCAATTCAGCGACAAACTCCTGCAGATTCCGAAACGCCATGGCCAACAGGATAGCACAAAATCAGTTTGTCACACGACTCGTGCAAATCGTCATCCTCCGGCTTGACCGGAGGATCGGATTCCAGCCTCTCGATGGAACCGGCTTCTGGTTCTTTCCGGATCGAACCGTTTTCCCCAGATCGTCCGGCCATACATCTTCAGAAAGCTCTCCACATTCCTGCGGAATTGAAAACAGCCGTCCGAAGGGGGGCTGGCCCGAAGGGCCCGGCCCCACACTTTAAGGAGCCTTGCCGGGGAAATCTCCTCCATCTTCAGCGCCGCGACCAGATCCCGAATGTCCGGAGCGATGTAACGGCTGAGCTTTCCGATGGCCCAATAGGCGGGATCCATCAGGCGAACCTCCACCTTTCCGAAGCGGCGATAAGGCCGCGACTGTTCCCGGTAATCCAGGAGAGAGATCGCCCCCCACCGATCAATATCCTCCGCGTAGTTGGCCGCGATCCCGGTCACTTGAATAGCCCACTTCACCGCCGCCTCGATCTTGCGCCAAACACCGGGGCTCTTTCGTTTGGGCCAAACCGCAAAGTCCACATCCCGGCTCGGGCGGACGTTCCCCCAGAGCGCACCGGCGGCAGCGCCGGTTAAGATCACCGTAGCCGGCTCGTCCAGTTTCTGGGCGAACAACCGAAAAAACCGCTCCACCTGGGCGGCGTTCATGTCAGCCGAAGGCGGTCCTCAATCCGCTGAACCAGAGATCGGATCACCTCGGGCGGGTAACTCCCGTTTAGAAGCAGCCAGGCAGCATCCATCCTCCTCTTCCCCCCCCTCAGGATTCCAAGGGGACCGGCAGAGGAGAGCCGGTGTTTCAAGATCTCCCGAAGCAGATTCACCAGGATCCTCTCCTGAGTCCTGGCTGCGGCTAGGGGAGGCCGCACCACTTGTAATCTCTGAGTCGTGGCTGCCGGAACCCGGCGAACCACACCATCGGCGATCCGCTCCATCGCCGCCCGCGAGAGGGGGATGGCGCTTTTCTCAAGGACCGGACCCGTCCCATCCGCCAACAGCCCCGGGGGAATCTCCAGAGCCGCCGCGAGAGCCCGGAGAGTCCTCAAAGAAACCTCTCGCTTGCCTGTCTCTATCGCCGAAAGGTTCGGCCGCGAAATCCCGGCCCTCCGCGCGAGCGCCTCTTGGGTTAGGCCCCGATCCACCCGCCAGAGCCAAAGGGTTTGACTGAAAGGAAGCATAGACAAAATGTATCATTTATAATACATATTGTCAATCCGGTAGGAATTGGTGCGCTATTCTCTGGAGCGGAGCTGTTCGGTCAAGAGGTCGTAGATTTTCTGCCGGTGGTCCAGCCCTACGACTTGGATCTCCCGGCGACCAGAATCAATGAGATAGACAATCCGCAAAGGTGGGACCGGATAGCTCCAGAATCCTGTCAGTTCCTGTTCTAGCGGCTTTCCAATCCGCGGCTCTATTTCCAACAGATCTAGCGCAGCTTTGATCTTATGTTTGCGCTTTGGATCCAAATGCGCAAGCCGATTTTGGATATCTTCCGGAAGCCGAACACGGTACCGAATCACCTATTTCCCGAAAACCTCTTCCAGGCTGTAGCCCTTCCCGCCGCGGCGGAAGTAGGCTGTATTCCTCCTGATCTGCGCCATGAGTTTCGGGTCGCTCAAAATCTCGAGCGTCTCCCGAAGGCCCTCGTACTCGTCCATGGACAGGAGGATGGCAGCCGGCCGGCCGTTGCGGGTGATGACTACCTCTTCATCCCGCTCCGCCACTCCTTTGACGAGCCTGGGCAGGTGGGTCTTGACTTCGGAAATTGGCAGCGTTCTAGTCATGGTCTAAATTCTGGTCCACTCCTCTATTCAACTATACCACATTCCTTCCGGGATGAAAGAAACATTAGAGCCTGTTGCACAAATGTCACCCTCGCAAAAGCGAGGGTCATACTCCGATGTAGATTCCCGCTGGAGTTTACCCTCGACTCCGATCGAGGGCGGGAATGACGGCGCATTTATGAAACGGCTTCTAAGCATTGACCAGGAGATCTTAACTTTTCTTCAGATAAGTGACCCCCGGCAACTCCGCCAGATCGCCGTCGCTGGTCACCAGGGTGGCGCCCAGCATCAAGGCCGTAGCATAGATAATCGAATCCGCCATGGCCAGGCGATGCGTCAGGCTCACATCGGCAGCCGTCAAGGCCACCTGGTCATCCAAGGGGACCAACCGGGTCTTGCCGATCTGGGCTGCGGCAGCCAAGGCCTCTTCTTCCGTTCGCAGGCGTTTGATCACCTTGTACACCTCATAGAGAACCACCGAAGGAGTCACAATCTCATGGGGATTCTTCAAATAGGAGGCATAGGTCTGGGCCAGCGGCCCATCCGTGAAAAACTCAAGCCAACCGGAGGAATCGATCAGCTTCACAGCCGATCTTTCTTCTCCCGAACCCGATCGATCGGCATCCCTTTCAAAAATCCACGAAAGGAGTGGAGGGGTTTGTCGGGGAGCAAGGTAATCACTCCCTCCTTAACGATCACGGCCAGCTTCTGGCCGGTATGGAGAGAGACTTGCTGGCGAACCTCTTTCGGGATGACGACCTGATACTTGGAGGAAATGGTGACCTGGGTCATGGAGGAACCTCCTTCTTACGTTTTTTCTATCCATACCAATTGTATCTTACTTTTCGCGCGCCGTCAAGCCGACGTCATTCTGATCACCGTTGGACCGCGCAAAACCGTCTACCAAAAAGTGGCCTTGGAGCTCAGGCGCCGTGCAGGAACATAGCCCTACGCGAAGAGGAGGACCGCTTCGGTGAGATCGTCTTTGTAGAGCCCGCGGATGAGGAGAATGGTTCCGGGCTTAAGATGCCCTTCGTTTTTCAGTTGAAGCAGGAGCGAGGCAGTCACCAGATTCACCGTTTGATCGTCCACCTCCAGGAACGCCTGGCGGCGGGATAAGAGAGTGCCTTTGACCGTGTCGCGCAACTGCCGGTCGCCGATCACCAGCCCCCCTTGGGCCTCTTCGACGCGGTCCACGAACCGAACCCAACGATTCTGATCAGGGCGCAGCAGGCCGGCCAAGGTTTCCTTCCACTCTGCCCGTTCAACATAGATGGGAAGGACCCCCGGCTCTTTGGGTATTTGCCCAATCATGGGGACCGCCGGCACCAACAGGGCCTGGCCTTTTTGCAGCCCCGCCCGGTGCGCCAGCTTCTTGACCACTGGGAAATCCTGCGTCACGTCGGCAATGGCCCCATGCTGCAGCGCATCCCGAATCCCATCCAGATCGGTCCATTTCCGAGAGGTCAGCTCCTGCGCCTGCACCGGAACCTCCTCCAGCCCGCCCGCCGACGCTCCAGGGGTGGGCCCGGCGGCGCGATAGGCCTTGAGATACCGGGTGATCGCCTCGGGGCTTCGGAAATAGATCAAGCGGTGATAATCCTTTGCCAGTGTAGGAATGCGCTCCACGATTTCGGCGTCCCTGTTTGTGACAGGATTGATATCCCACACATTGACATGATGAAACTGAAGCTCAGCCAATGGAGTATCGGCAAGCTGAGGCAGCGCTACCCACGGGAATTCTGTGGCTTTCAAGCTTTCGTATAAAGGATAGCCGGGTTCTTCATCCGACCAACCTACCTCCACAAGCACCCTGGATACCTGATCACCCAAATCCTGCCCCAACAAATAGCCAAGATGCTTTAACCTTTCCGATCCTGAAACATGAATCGACCCAGCGATGATCAAGGCCCGCTCCATAGGATCTAAAGGGTCCAGCTGGGCCTTGATGGCCTCCAGAGAGTGCCTCTCAGTTTCATCTTCTCTATCGACCTGACGGTTGGAAAAGTCCCTTAGATGTTCCCCTACAAAGTTCCCATCGAGTTTCGCTATGGCGCGTGGATCATAGCCGATGATCTGCATATGGAGATCAAATGCCGCATGCATGAACATCGGCATCCAGTGGTGTTCTCTCAACTTCAATACAATACCGCGCGCTCTCTCGCTGAGATTTAAAGAATCGGCATACTCTTCCAGCGGTTTCTTCGAATCCCTCCATTTTTTCAGAAAAGCGAGAATTTCCTCTATAAGCTGCGGATGCCACTCCATAAGGATCTTGCGTACACCGGCCTCCTCATAGAGCCTATCGACCAGTGTGATTAAGAATTCACTGTAGGTGGTACCTTCGACCTGAGGGTGAGGATCACTCAGGACCACCACGCGTTTGCTGCGTTTGGTGTACTCATCCACGATCATCTGGATCGGCCCACCGGGATAATGATTCGCTTCAAGATACTCCTTCACCTGCTCTACCGTCGGTTCCTCCGCCCCAGCGACGGTTCGAGTGAAGGGAACTTCGAGACGGTAAGGAGTGGCCGCGTGGGTGGCAGCCAACTCGAGGAGTCTCTGCGGAGAATCGATGGAAAGAATTCCATCGGCAAGCATCTCGGCATAGCGTCGGGTGTCATCCCTTCCTCTCCAATAGATTCTCCGGACATCCTCCAGGACATCTCCCAAATCGGTGAGTGTCTGGAAAACGGTCTGCTGGACAGTTTCATCCTCACTCGTCGGAAGGGCTCGAACTCGACTAAGAATCTGGGTGAGCCGATTCACATCAGCTCCCCGGTTGACAAGCAGTTGCTCCATATAACCTTCCAAAAGAGGTTCTACTCTAAACCGATCGATCTCAGCAATCACTCGAGGGACCCTGGAGAAGGCGTCGCTCTCCTTCATCCAGAGAAGAGGGCCAGGTTTATCCACACTCAGAACCGCCTCGGAGAAACGCCCTAGCCGGGTGAGCTCCTCATCTCCTGGCAGCGAAATCGGCGAGAGATCCACCGACGTAAACAATTGCCAATACGCTTGGACCAATCCTGGGACTTGCGAAGGTCGTATCTCTGCCGTGTTGAGCCACCCTTGAATGTTCCGGGCCGCTCGGACCGCCCAGGGGAAGCCAATCTCATGGCCTACTGAGCTGTGGGAGAGGGGCGCCTTCATTTTCTCCTCGGAATAGAAGACCCCTGTCAAATCCGGAAGCCAGCGATAAAGCCGGAGTCTGAGATGCTCGCTCACCTCATTAAAAGCAACCATCTGCTCCGGAGAAACACCGTAGCCCTGATCCGGGAACTTTCGGCTGGAATTTGAATACAGCTCGGCCAGGTGGCCCGTTTCAGCGCTGACAATAAGGTCGAAGATTTCCTTCGATCCTTCCGCAGGGGGAATCAACCCCTTCTCGATGGCCGCAGAGTATCTGAACTGTTCGATTTCTCTTACGGCACCGCCCGACTTCTCTTTGTATTCGGGATTAACCTTTCCAACATCTTCCCCCCAGACCATCCAGAAAGGACCTTCCACTCTGACCAGTCCCAAAAAGGTAAGCTCCAATGCGATTCGATCCAAGACGTAACTGGCATAGGGCTCCATCGCTTTTTCAAACTGAATCTGCCCTTGCCGATGGAGTTCCTCTAGAGCGTCTCGGCCCCTCAGAAGATCTGGGAACCGCTCGGTGGGCAAGAGAGCTGCGATCCTCTCCAGCAACACCGGATCATGCCCGAAGCGCCGCTGGACCTCCTCCAGGCCGGAGAAGAGCTGGAGGTACGTCCTTTGGGTGGAGGTGTCTTCCACAACGACGACCGGCTCGCTCAACAGGGTCCCTCGCTTGAAATAAAAGAGATTGGCGTGCTGTTTGGAGATTTGCGCGAGGATATCTTGCGCCTCATCATCCGGCAAAGAAGGGTCCGCCACCATTTCCCCTCTCAATTGAAGGGATGGAACCTCTGTGGGATCCCATCCCAGGTGAACCACGGGAGGATTTAGCCCCTTCGAAGAGAAGGGATCCTCCCCAGGAATCCGAATCTCCCATGGGCCCTGTTCGCTGAACACAAAGCGAAGCGGCTTTAGCCCCTGATTGGGGCTTAACCGGAAGAGGAACCCCTTGGGGGGAATGAGCCGGACCGGAATCTCCGCCCGCCCTCCTTGAGGAATCTCCTCGAACTCCACCCCCTCAATGAGGACCGGTTGAGCCGGCTGGGGCCTCTTCGGGAAGTACTGCACCCGCAGCGCCTCCACCCCCAGAACCACCGCAGTCAGGTTGTCTCCATCGGGTCTTCCGGCCGATTTCCGAATGATCTCTTCGGCCCGTTCCTGGGGGGAGAGATCCCCCGCCTGAAAAAGGGCTTCCATCTCCTCATCACGGCGATCCTGATGATGATACTCAAAGCCCTCCCCCACCCCATCCGTCACCAGAAGAATCTGGTCCCCCGGTCGAAGCAAGACCCTCACCGGATGGATTTCAAGCTGTTTTGGTTTTCCATTTTTCCTTCTTCCCAGATACTGAAAGAGGACGTTTCTGTTGGAGAAATTTCTCAACATCTTGGCAATCCGTCTGAGTGCAAGGGGATCTCCTTGGAGGGTCTTCGGGTTCCAGAGAGACTCTGAAGAAAAGCCAAATCGCGAGGCAATAAGGTCCGCCGCAATGGAGTGATCGACGGTTAGGGGATCCAGCCGCCGATAACTTGCATTCCAATGGTAGGCGCGGGTGTCCCCCACGGTAAAAATATAGGCCTGCGGGCCGGTGAACTTGGATTCTAAATAGAGGGCCAGCGCCACTGTGGTGCCCATTTTTTGATATTCCTTCTTGGTCCCCTGCTGACGGATGATCTCCTCGCTCGTTTGCTGAATCATGGCGATCACCTCGTTCCGGATCGCCTCCCCTATGGCTTCCTCCTCCTTCTCATCGGGCGCCTCCTTGAAACTCTTAAGAATCGCTCGGAAGGAATCCCGTTCTAAAAGTTTCTCCAGCATGTCCCGCGCGCGACTGCTAGCAACATCTCCCGCACCACCGCCCCCCAACCCATCCAAGGCCATCGCGGCCTTTCCGAGGAGTCGCCCCGCGGGATCCATTAGTGTCACTTGACCATGGGCATCCTCCTGTCTGCCCTGGTAACGCCCGCCCGGGTCCTGGGAAGCCCCGACCCGGACCACCAGCTTCTCTTCCACCCCGGTACCGGGTACCAAGGGGACAGGTTGCTCCAGGCCGGCGGTGGGCTCAGATA
>JACPXR010000063.1 GCA_016196465.1 Candidatus Omnitrophota bacterium
GATTAGAAAAAAGATCGAAGAGATGACCGAAAATCCAGGTTCGTTCATCGGAAAATTGAATCTGGATGATCGGGAAGAGCGCAAGACCCTTCGAATTGAGGCGGGAGTGGACGCCGGCGCCCTCAGGATCCCGATCGCCGTTTTCTATGTCTCCAATGGAAAGGACGGCTCCACGGGATATGCGGTTGACCCCAGCGGCAGGATCTATGCCACCTCGAGATCGAAAGATCTTAACATGGCGGAGCTTCTCCTGCAGTTCGTTCCCAACAGCTCCATTCTGACTCCAAGAGAAGAGGATCTTCCTTCCAATGAAAAGCGGAAAGAGGTGAAAGAAAAAAAGAAATCCAATGTGAACAATTCCCCAGAGGCGATGGATGAGAAGTTCAGGTTGGAGAACATCATCCGTCCTACTCTCGGGCTTCCGAAACTGGAACTGGAACCGCCTCCTCCTGGCGCGGGCCTGGAGGAGCCCACGCCGTTTATCGCTGCCCGCAAAGCGCTGTTCGATTATGCAAACAATCGGGATATTCACGGCGTGCTGGAGGTGTTGATAGAACCCGGTAGGGTGAGGGATGTTTCTAATGACCTTTCCCAATTCTCCGGACTGGTGAAGGAGGCCGGTTACAAGGAGGGCAGGGCGCTCTTGATCTCCTCCGCGCCTCCCGCCGAAGAAATCCTTAAGGGAACGATCCGGATTTACATTCAAAACCGCCCCGGCTGGCGGGATGCCGTGAAAGGAAACCTTCAAAAGATTCCCTGGCAGGTGGAGTACGTCGAGAATCCGATTCAGGCGGATCTCCTCATTGGGGATGAAGGCCTCCGGATTGACCCCAGCCGCCAGGCCCTTCTCCAGGTCGATCCCGAGGGGAAGGCGATCCCTTACGTCACTCCGGCTCTTCTCCTGCACCTTCAAAAAGAGAATCTCCTCATCCCCGGAACAATCCTCTACGTAGGTCTCCTCGTCAAAGGCGATTTAGGCGAGGCGGTCCTCATCTTCGCGTAATCCCTCTCCGCGCGTTGACTTCTGGTGGGGGCATCTGTTACGATACCCGCAGGATGTCCATTTCCGTCAAGGAAGTCGAGTACCTGTCCCACTTGAGCCGGGTGGCGCTGACCCCCGAGGAGCTGAAGCGGTTTGTCGGGGAGCTCAATGAGATCCTTGCCTACGTCGAGAAGCTGAAGAGCGCCCCCACCGAAGGGGTCCCCCCGACCAGCCACGTTCTGGAGCTCTCCAACGTCTTCCGGGAAGATCAGGTTCAGCCCTCCCTCCCCGCGGAGGAGGCGCTGGCCAACGCCCCTGACCGGGAGGGGCCCTTCTTCCGCGTGCCGAAGATCCTCGACGCTTCCTGATTGCCTTCCTTGAAGACGGCCTCTGAACTCCAGCAGCTCTACCGGGGCAAAAAGATCACCCCGACCGAGGTGGCGGAGGATTTTATCCGCGCCATCGAGCGATTGGAGCCGAAACTCCACACGCTGGCCTGGTGGGATCCCGCCTGGGTCCGGAAGCAGGCGGGGGATTTGGTGAAAAGAGGTCCTTCGCCGAGCCCCCTCTGGGGGGTCCCGGTTCTGGTTAAGGACAACATCTGCGTCCGGGGGATTCCCACCACCTGCGCCTCCAAAATCTTGGGCGGTTTTCGCCCTCCCTACGACGCCACCGTCGTCGGAAAGCTTAAAAGAGCGGGGGCGATTCTGCTGGGGATGGCCAACATGGATGAGTTCGCTTTCGGCTCCTCCTGCGAGCACTCCTCCTACGGGCCGACCCGGAACCCCTGGGACACCGGGCGGGTTCCCGGCGGCTCCAGCGGCGGCTCCGCGGCGGCGGTGGCGGCGGGGTTGACGCCCTTGGCCTTGGGGTCGGACACCGGCGGCTCGATCCGACAGCCGGCCTCTTTCTGCGGGGTGGTCGGAATGAAGCCGACCTACGGCCGCGTCTCCCGGTACGGGCTCATCGCCTTCGCCTCGTCGCTGGATCAGATCGGACCGATCGCCGGCACCGTGGCCGACTGCGGGCTTCTCCTTCAGACGATCGCCGGCTTTGACGAGCGGGATTCCACCTCCGGGAACGTTCCGGTGACCGATCTGATCCAGGGGCTTGAGGGGGGGGTTCGGGGCTTGAAGTGCGGCGTTCCCAGGGAGTATTTCGTCGGCGGGGTTGACCGGGAGGTCCAAGAGGCCCTCGAGAAGGCGATCGCGCAGTTGAGCAAGCTGGGGGTTGCTGTCGAAGAGGTCTCGATGCCCCACACCGAATACGCGATTCCGACTTACTACGTCCTGGCCACCGCCGAGGCCAGTTCAAACCTCGCCCGCTTCGACGGGGTCCAGTACGGCCACCGGTCCAAGTCGGTCGGGGCGGGGAATCAGCTCCTGGAGATGTACATGAAGAGCCGTGACGAGGGTTTCGGGCCGGAGGCGAAGCGCCGGATCATCCTGGGGACCTTCGTCCTCTCCTCCGGCTACTACGAGGCGTACTACGGCCGGGCCCTCCAGGTGAGGACCTTGATCCAGCGGGATTTCAACGAGGCCTTGAAGAAAGTGGACTGCCTGATCACGCCGACCTCTCCGACTCCCGCCTTCCGGCTCGGTGAGAAGATGAGCGACCCCCTGACCATGTACCTCTCCGACATCTTCACGATTTCGGTCTACGAGCAGTCAAACAGCTGGCACAAGCAAGAGCCAAAGGTGTCCATGCGTCAATGAGTGAACGGGTGAACGAGTATCCCCCTGTCATTGGGCTGGAGGTTCATCTCCAGCTGGCCACCGCCTCCAAGATCTTCTGCGGCTGCGCCAACAGCTTCGGGGCGAGCCCCAACGCTCAAGTCTGCCCGGTCTGTCTCGGGTTTCCGGGGACCCTCCCGGTCTTGAACCGCCAGGTCCTTCGCTTCGGGATCCGGGTGGCGCTGGGCCTCAACTGCCGGATCCAGCCCCGGATCGTCTTTCACCGGAAGAATTACTTCTATCCGGACCTTCCGAAGAATTACCAGATCTCCCAGTACGATCTTCCCCTGGGCCTCGGGGGATTCGTTCAGCTGAAGGACCGGCGGATCAGGATTCACCGGGTCCACATGGAAGAGGATGCCGGCAAGCTGATCCACGAGGAGGGGGAAGGGGGGTCGCTCGTGGACTTCAACCGGACCGGCGTGCCGCTTCTGGAGATCGTCTCGGAGCCGGATTTGACCTCTCCTGAGGAGGCGTACGAAACCTTGAAGACCCTCAAGGGGATCCTCCAGTACCTGGAGGTGTCGGACTGCGACATGGAGAAAGGATCCCTGCGCTGCGACGCCAACGTTTCTTTGAAAACAGGCGGCGCCATGGGGACCAAAGTGGAGATCAAGAACCTCAACAGCTTCAAGGGGGTTTCCCGCTCCCTCTCCTACGAGATCCTCCGTCAGGGGGAGGTGTTGGATTCGGGCGGGAAGGTGCTTCAAGAGACCCGGCTCTGGGATGACGTGAATGAAAGGACCCTTTTGATGCGGAGCAAGGAGTACGCCCACGACTACCGCTACTTTCCAGAGCCGGATCTGGTTCCTTTCAGCGTCTCGGAGAATGAGATTGAAGCGATCCGGAAAGATCTTCCCGAGCTGCCGGAGGCGCGGACGAGGCGTTTTGAGTCGGGGGAGAAGCTCCCCGCCGCCGACGCGAAGGCCCTCACCAGCGTCAAGGCCAACGCCGATTACTTCGAAGAATGCCTCAAAGCGGTGCCAGGCACCGCAAAAGCGCTGGCCAACTGGATCCTCGGGGATTTGAGCCGCGAGGTGAATGAACGGAACCTCGAATCGGTCCGGGATCTTTCTTTCCCCCCGGGACACCTCGTGGAACTGGTCAAGCTCATTGATTCGGGGCGGATCAGCGGAAAAATGGCCAAGGAGGTTTTGGTGGAGGCCCTGAAGTCCCGGCAATCCCCCGCGGCGGTTGTGCAGGCCAGGGGCCTCGCCCAGGTGACCGACCTCGCCGTTCTCAAGGAGGCGGCCCTGCTCGTGGTCAAAGAACAGCCCCAGGCCGCGGCCGATTACCAATCGGGCAAGGAGCAGGCCCTCATGTTCCTCGTGGGACAACTGATGCGAAGGACGAAGGGGGCCGCCTCGCCGGCGGTCTCCCAGGAGATCCTTCGGGAGCTACTCAAGGAGGTGAAGGGATGAAGCGGTCAGCCAGGTCGACGGCGGTATTTCTGCTTTCGTTTTTCCTTTTGTTTCAGGCGGCCTGGGCCGCGAAACCGAATCCCCAGGAGGAGCTCTACGACCAGGTGGAGCTCTTGGCCGAGGCGATCACGGTCATCCAGTCCGACTATGTGAACGAGGTCGAGCCCAAAAAGCTGATCTACGGCGCCCTGAAAGGGCTTCTCGAGTCTCTCGACCGGCACTCCCAATTCCTCGACCCCAATGCCTACTCCGAGATGCAGGTGGAGACAAAAGGGGAGTTCGGCGGCGTCGGCCTGGAGATCACCATCTCCAAGGACGGTTCCCTCACCGTTGTGACTCCGATAGATGACACGCCGGCTTCGAAGGGGGGCTTGAAGCCCAACGACAAGATCGTGAAGATTGACGGGCAGTCGACCCGCGGCGTTTCCCTTCATGAAGCGGTGAAGCGCCTTCGGGGAAAGCCGGGCAGCCGTGTCGTCCTCACCATCCTCCGGGAGGAGGAGACAAAGCTCTTCGACGTGACCCTCACCCGGTCGGTGATCAGGATCCGCTCGGTGAAGGAGGGCCGGGTGGTGGCGGACCGGGTGGGGTACGTCCGGATCACGGAGTTTCAGGACAACACCACCCGCGATCTGGAAAAGGCCCTGGAGGTCCTGGAGCCGGGAGGCCTGGACGGTCTCATCCTTGACCTTCGGAACAACCCCGGCGGGCTTCTCGATGTGGCGGTAGAGGTGGCGGGTCTCTTCCTTCCCAAGGGCAAGCCGATCCTCTCCACGAAGGGCCGGGTGAAGGCTCAAAACCTGGAATTTGTTTCCAAGACCGAGAGGCCCCACGCGGGATATCCGATCGTGGTCCTGGTCAACGGCGGCTCCGCCTCCGCCTCGGAGATTGTCGCGGGGGCCCTGAAGGATCATCAACGGGGGATTCTCATGGGGACGAAAACCTTTGGAAAGGGATCGGTCCAGACGGTGATTCCCCTCAAGGACGGCTCGGCCCTCCGGCTGACGACCTCTCTTTACTACACCCCCTCCGGCAGGGCCATCCACGGGGAAGGGTTGGAGCCGGATGTGAAGGTGGAGGAGATCTCGAAAAAGGAGCCCGGAGGGACGGAAGAGGAAGAGGACAAACCGATGAAGGATCCCATGGTCCTTCGGGCGATTGACCTCTTGAAGGGGCTCAAGGTTTACCAAAAAGCCATTTGAAGAACTCCAATCTCGTTCTTGGTCTATTCTCCATTGCCCTCGTCTTTCTTGCCGGTTTCCTTTTAGGGCGTGTTTCCGTTCCTGTACCCGGACCTATTCCAAAGCCCCCTTCCAAGGGGGTCTCACCTGCACCAAGGCTCCCGGTATTCCCGAAGGGCCAGGGCAAGATCGCCATCGTGCTGGATGACTGGGGTTATTCCCTCCAGCAGGTGAAGCTCCTCTCGGCGATCCGCCAGCCGCTGACGGTGGCGATTCTTCCAAACCTGCCTTATTCCACCGAGGTGGCCCGGGCCGCCCATTCGCAGGGCCATGAGGTGATCCTCCATCAACCGATGGAGGCCTTCGACGAGAGAGAGCCGAAGGAATCGGCGACGATCACGGCCGGCATGCCGGCGGGGGAAGCGCTGAGGACCCTGCGGCAGTGCCTCGCCACGGTTCCTTTTGCCAGCGGGATTTCCAACCACCAGGGCTCCAGGGCGACCTCGGATTCGAGATTGATGCAGACTCTTTTGAGCGAGGTGAGACGCCAGGGCCTCTATTTCCTTGACAGCAGGGTCACCGCGGAGTCGGTGGGGATGCAGATGGCGCGGAGTCTCAGGGTGAGATTTATCCGGCGGAGCGTCTTCATCGACAACGAGAAGTCCCCCGACGAGATCCGGGAGCGCCTCGGCGAGCTGGCGAAGCTGGCCCAAAAGCGGGGCAGCGCCCTGGGGATCGGCCATGACCGTCCCAACACCCTCCGGGTTCTCCTGGAAGCGGCGCCGGCTCTCGAGCGGGCCGGCTATACCCTGGTTCCCGCTTCGGAGCTGGCGGAGATACCCGGCGACGTGGTATCCTAAGGAAAGATGCTCGTCTTGGGGATTGAAACTTCCTGCGACGAAACAGCCCTCGCCCTGGTGGCGGAAGGGCGTAAGGTCCTGGGGACGCAGATCGCCTCGAGTCTGGCCTCCCATCAGCGCTACGGGGGAGTGGTTCCAGAGATTGCCAGCCGCGCGCATGTGGAGCTCCTCACTTTGCTCCTCGAAAGGGTTCTCTTCGACTGCGGGTTGAAGCCACAAGCGGTGGAACGGATCGCCGTCACCCGCGGGCCCGGCCTGAGCGGTTCTCTTTTGGCGGGGGTCTGCGCGGCCAGGGCCCTGGGGCTGGCCTGGGGAAAGCCCGCGGTCGGGGTGAATCACCTCCAGGCGCACCTCTATGCCGCCCTCATGGAGAGGGCCGATTGGCCGCTGTCGGCGCCGATGATCGGCCTCGTGATCTCGGGAGGGCACACGGCGTTGGTCCGGATGGAGGGGATCCGTCGCTTTTCCTTGATCGCCCAGACCCGGGATGACGCCGTGGGAGAGGCGTTCGACAAGGTGGCCAAGCTCCTGGGCCTGGGTTTTCCGGGAGGCCCCGAGATCGAACGGATTTCCCCATCGGGCAACCCCAAGGCGTACCGGTTTTCGGTTCCGCGGATGAAGTCCGGCTCCTCCCTTGATTTTTCTTTGAGCGGCATGAAGACGGCAGTTCTCACTCAGCTTCGCGGCCTGGAGAAGGGCCCCTCTCCTGTTTCCGATCAGGTGAAGGCGGATCTGGCGGCGAGCTTCCAGCGTTCGATTGTGGAGGAAGTGGTGATGAAGTCGGTGGAGGCAGCTCGATCCCACCGGATCGGGCGGCTGGCGGTGGGAGGGGGGGTGGTGGCCAACCGCCTCCTTCGGGATCGGCTTTCCGAGGTGTGCGGGGATCTGAAGATTGATCTGGCGGTCCCATCGATCGGCTTGTGCACGGACAACGGGGCGATGGTCGGGGGATTGGGATACCACTTGAATCCGGACGCCCCCTCAAGTCTCACGGCGGTTCCGGATCTGCGGGTGGAGATGAACTGATGATCTCAGATGTCGAAGTGATGTTTCGCTTGATTCTCGCCACGGTTTTCAGCGGTCTCATCGGGCTGGAGCGGGAGGTGAGCGGCCGGGCGGCCGGCTTCCGGACCCACATTCTGGTCTGCGTCGGATCGGCGCTCATCATGCTGACGGGGATCCACCTGTTTGAGCAGTACAAGGGAATCGCTCAGGTGGACCCGACCCGTCTGGCCGCTCAGGTGGTCAGCGGCATCGGATTCCTCGGTGCGGGCACGATCATCCAGTACCACGATTCGGTGCGGGGGTTGACGACCGCCGCGAGTCTCTGGGCGGCGGCCGGGATTGGACTGGCGGTAGGCAGCGGTTTTTACCTGGGGGCCCTCTTTTCCACGGGGGTTGTGCTGGGGGTTTTGTTTTTTCTTTCCCAGGTGGAGCGGCGGATCGTCCGCTCCAAGAGAAAGCCGCAGGATTAAAGGAAGGGACTGAACATGGCGCTCTTGGGAAAAAGAAAGGCCTCTGGGGCAGAATCGTCTCAAAAGGTGTTGGATGTCTCCACCCACATGCAGCGCTCGCTCGTTTTTCGGGAACCGGTCTCC
>JACPXR010000052.1 GCA_016196465.1 Candidatus Omnitrophota bacterium
AGTCGTCCGCCGTCGTGTCGACCAGAACGGTTGCCCCGACCGCTCGTGCGAGCTCCAGGGTTCCATCCGTTGAACCTCCATCCACCACGATCACTTCCTGCGCCCAGGAGACGGAATCCAGACAAGCCGGGAGAGTGGCTGCGGCGTTCTTGGTGAGGATCACGACCGAGAGCCCCGCTAATCGTGTGGCAGCCCAGCGTGGCGGCGCCTCCCCACCGCCCGGGGACCCTGTTTCTTGAGGGTGCTTCCGGTGCCAGTATTTGGCGAAGGAGAGGAGCTGATAAAGCCCCGCGTAGACCGCCACGAGGTATCCGACGAAACCGTCCTTGTATCCTTTCTTGAAGAGGAGGGTCCTCACGAAGCGGTCGATCGACCTGAAGAGGGCTTTGCCGAGCCCCATGGGGCGAGCGTCCCGGATCCATTTCTGAGCTTCCAGCGTGCTCTGTCGGTTCATCTTCGCCAGAAAGTCCCCGAGGTCCCGGTAGGAATGGTGGATCAGGTCGCCGGAGAGCTCTCCGCAAGGAGAGTTCATGAAGGCCCGGGGATGGACCTCGCTTTCCTCGTAGCGGAACTTCTCTTTCCGGAAGAGCTTCAGCTGCCGGCTCGGATACCACCCCCCATGGCGGATCCAGTGACGGCCCAGATGGTTCTTTCGCGGCACCGTGTAGCCGTCGCAGGGGGGGTTGCCCTGAAGGAGCCCGATGATCTCGCTCTGAAGCTCCGGGGTGAACCGTTCATCCGCGTCAAGGCTGAAGACCCACTCATGGCGGGCCTGGGCGTAGGCGAAGTTCCTGTGACGGCCCTCCACATCCATCTTCCGGCGGATGAGCCGGTCCGTGTATCTTCCGGCGACGGAGAGGGTCTCGTCGGTCGACTCATCGTCCACCACGACGATTTCCCCGGCCCACCGGGCGGAATCGAGGCACTCCGCCAGACGCCCCGCCTCGTTTTTGGTGATGACGACTACCGACAGATCGAGAGCTCGCTGCATCGCTTGAGGATCTCCTCTGAACGTGGACGGTCAAGGACTTCTGCCCGGTGGAGAAAGCGCAGGCCCCTCGCCCAGCGGCTCCACCGCTCATCGTCACTGACGGCGAGCCGCCACGGCTTTCTGCGCTTGGCGATCAACCGCCAGAGGGCCTTCTGCCGCCAGCAGCGGGAAGCTGCGCGGACGCTGACTTGGGCGAGGCCTTGCAGCTCTGGCGGGATCCGGGGGTCGGAGGAGACAAAGGTGATCCAGTGGCCGTCGGAGACGAGCTCCCTTGCTGTTCTCGGAAGGGAGGGATCTTCCTTCAGGGAAGAATCCGACAGGACCCAGAGGATCCTCAGGCGCCGGCCCCATTTTTCCTCGTACCTTGCCCGGTTTTCTTGAAACGCTTTTTCCGTTCCCGGCAGATGCCTGAAGGAAGCTTTCTCCTCGTGGAAGACATACGCCGCGCGGGCCCTCGCGCACCGGTAGCCGGCCTTCCGGACTCGCCTGGAGAGGTCGTCGTCTTCAAAGTAGCCCATTCCAAACGATTCGTCCAGAGGCCCGATCTCATCGTACAGGGACCTGCGGCTGAAAAGGCAGAACCCGAGGGCCGTGGAGAGCTCGCTCCAGCTCCCCGAGAACCCTTTCAGGCCCTGCGCGTAGCTTTCGGCGGATTGGGATCCCAAGTCAAAACCGAGGGAGTTGCTGGTGGGGTTCAACAGCCCGATGGCGGGGTTTTCCTCGGCCACCCGGATGAGCTCCGTCAGCCATCCCGGGGCGACGATCGTGTCGTTGTTCAAAAGACAGATCCAGGGGGCCGTTGCCTCCCGGATTCCCTGGTTCACCCCTTTCACGAATCCGAGGTTCACATCGTTGCGAATCAACCGGACCGGCACGGGGCTCGTCGCCCTGAACTCCTCCAGCGCTTCCCGGGTCGGTGGGTCGCTTCCATTGTCGATCAGGATCAGTCGGACCGGTTCCCGGGTCGATTGCAGGATGAGCCGAAGGCACCGCGACGTCCTCTCCGGCTGGTTCCAGACTGGAATGACGATGTCGACGAGCCGCTGCGCTCCAGCGCGTGGCGGCGTCTCCTCTGGCGCCGGCCGCTGACTAGGGGATGATGTCGAGGTCATGGTAAGGATGGGATCGAAGGATCGCCGGGAGGTCCTCCGGAGGCTGGTAGACCGCCCGGGGGAACTTGGGAGGGTCCGTGGGGTGGATGTTGGACATCTCCCGCTCATGGGGCCAGCGGCTCCAGACATTCTCGAACCAGCCCTCCCGGATCTCATGGGCGTGGCTGAAGGTTTTCAGCTTGTTCTCCATCGCGGCGCGGGAGCGGGCGTAGGAAAAATGGTAGAAGACGGCCCTCTCGCTGGGGATCTCGACCACCTCACCGAGGGAATTGGTTTCGTTCTGCCCCGTGAAGCGCAGGGGATGCGGGAAGCGGATTCCGAGGATGGAGCGGTCCCGGGTCATCTTGAAGATCCGGCGGGGCCGCCAGGGAAGCGTCTGGGCCGGGATCCGGTAGGAGAAGCTCCGCCAGAAGATGTGGCACTTGACGATGAAGGTTCCGACCCGGGGTCGCCGTGAGATCTCCTCCCGGATGTTCATGAGGTGGTCCTCCCGGTACACCTCGTCGCCGTCAACCAGCCAGTAATAGTCCGCTCCGTCCTTCAGGCAGAGCTCCAACCCCGCGTTTCGGTGCTCGATCTCCGATCCCCAGGTCCCTTTGACGACGGTGAGCTTCGGCTGCGTCTTGCTGATGCGATCCACGATTCCCTCGGTCCCATCGGGCCTGGAGATTTCCCTGGCCTTCGGGTTGTAGGCGTTGTAGGGGCTTAATCCCAGACACAGGATCACTCGGTCCACCGCCGGCAGGATCGCCCGGAGGGCGTACTCCAGATACTCTTCCTCGTTGTAGACGCAGAAGACCGCCGTGATTCTCACCGATAGGCCCCCCGGGCGGCATAAAACCGGATCCGGATGAGCTCTGAGAAAGACCCCAAGGAATCCTTGAGGAGGTGAACCTTCGTCCTGCGCTGGTCGGTCCAACGGATGGGAACTTCCGCGACTTTGAGCCGGTGGGCCTTGGCAATGGTGAACAGTTCGGCGTCGAAACTCCAGCGGCGGATCCGCATCCGGGATCGGCAAAGTTCGACCGCCTGCCGTGTGAAGAGTTTAAATCCACAGGTCACGTCGGCCACCCCCGGATCCAAGAGGAGGCGGCAGATCCATTGGTAGACTCGGCCCATCGTTCGCCGGAGGAGGCGCTGTTTGACCAAAATATGAGCCCCCGGGATCTTCCGGGACCCCACCACGAGCCCCGCGCCGTCCCTCAAATCAGGCCACAGCTTTTCGATCTCTTCGATCGGCGTTGCGCCGTCAGCGTCGAAAAAGAGAACCGCGTCCCCCTGGGCGGCCTTCAGCCCCGTGCAGATCGCGGCCCCCTTTCCCTGGTTGGTGGCGTGTCCTAAGAAGTGAAGCTGCGGAATCGCCTTCATCAGGGAGAAGACCTCCGCTTGGGTGTTGTCCCGGCTCCCATCGTTGACGACCACAATTTCCCAGCGGTAGGGTTGACCCTTCAGGTAGGCGCTGACCGCCCGAAGGGTCTGCCCAATCCGGGGCGCCTCGTTGTAGGCCGGGATGACCACGGAAAGAAGATTCATTTTCTGTGAAAGACGACAACCGGCGGGGCCTCTCGGTCCGTCCGGAACCGATGGTAACCCGGGTCAGGGCGATTTTGCCAGGGAATGTCCGGGGAGTCAAGGGTCCGCCGCTCATAGCGGCTCTGAATTTCTCCGTAATAGGCCGACTCCAAGAAACCCGCCGGCAGCCAGTCCCGCCGGAGGATGATCCACTCGGGGTAAGTCTCCCGCGAGAAATCCTCCGGCCGGAGGATCGGCTCGACGAGAAGCGGGGTGTAAAAAAGGATCGGATGCTCCTCGTAGGGGGCCTTGACGGTCTGGCCCGCCCTCCCCTCTTTTTGGAGAAGCTCGATGATCCCGTCGACCGGCCCCCGGTAAGGGTGGCTCAGTTCCCCCAGGAAAGAGAACAGGTCCAGGCGGACCTGGAGGTGAGGCGAGGAGAGCTGTTTTCGGATGAATGGAATTTTGGCCCCGATGAGCGACGGGCCTGAGTACTGGATCAGGTCCGTCAAAAAGAGCAGAAGCGCCAATCCCAAGGCCGCCTTCCATCGCCAGCGCCAGAGCTGCGCCAACAGGGCCGCCTGCACGATGAGAAGAAAGGGAACGAGGAAGATGAGATAACGGAAATGCCGCTGTTCCGGAAGGAAGACGAGAAACAGGAAGCCCACCCCCAGGAGCAGGCCGATCAGCAGGCCTCCTTGGCGCCGGCGGCTTGCCGGGCCGCCGGGGAGGCCTCGGAAGAACCTCCTGCCAATCCTCCCCGCGATGAGCCAGAAGAAGACGGGGAGGAGGAACCGGTTGATCTGACGCAGGTAGAACTGGAAATGGTGGCTGACCTCCTTCAGGGAGAGCCCCTGGTGGTGCTGACCGGCCTGGAGGTAGGCGATCCAGGGGACGGTGAGGGCCAGGACGAAGAGGACCACCGCCCCGCTCCGGCGCCACTCTTTTCCGGAGCGCCCATGGATGGCGGCGAAATGGAGGAAGAAAGCGGCCGCGACCGGCGCCCAGGCCCCGTGGTCCGAGTGAAACAGGGCGGTGAGGGCCCCGATGAGCTCCAGGGAGGCCCAGCCCCTTTGCCGAAGGAAACGCCAGTACGCGAGAGTCGCCCAAAGGGTGAAGAAGACCGCCGGGGCGTAATACCGGCATTGGCGCATGTGGAGCAGAAAGGGAACGCAAACGGTCAGCGAGAGGACGGTCAGCCGCGCGATGAGGCGGTCTCCCCAAAGGCGCATCACCAGCCGGTCCGTGAGCCACAGGGCCCCGATTCCCAGCAGGGCGAAGGGCAGCCGGGCCGCCCAGGTGGTGGGACCCAGGAGGAGGAAGGATCCCGCGGCAAGGTACATCGGCAGCCAGGTGTGGTAAGTCCAGGCGTTTCCCTCCTGCACGGGGAGAGAAGGATTCAGCCGCCTGGTCCCATCCCAGGCGCTGGGGTAGCCGGACTGAAGGATGTTCCGTCCCAACACCGCGGTCTCCGCCTCGTCCTGCCAGAGGCGGCCGTTGTCCAGCTGAATCAGCATCAAGGCTGCTCCCGCCGCCAATGCGAGGGCGATCCATGGGTCGATTCGAAGACGGAAACTCAAGCGATCAACTCCCGGGCCCCCTGGACCACCTCTTCCGTGGACAAGGTCTTCAGGCAGGCGTTGTCGAAGGGGCACGGGGGGAAGCGGAAGGAACGGTAGCAGGGCTGGCAGGCCAGATTCTTGGAAACGACCCGATGGAGGGAAGGCCGCACAAAGGGCCCGTAGGCGGTCGGATCCACCGGCCCGAAAATGGAAACCGCCTTTACCCCCAGGGCCGAGGCCAGGTGCATGGGCCCGCTGTCATTGCCCAGGACGAGAAGGCAGCGCTTGAGGAGTCCGGCCAGAAGCAGCAGGGAGCCGGCCGGGGCGACGACCAGTGTTTTGGAACGGATCCCGGAGGCCACCTTCCGGCAGAGGGGCGCCTCGGCGAGGTCTCCGAAGATCAGGACCGGAGATTTCAGGGGCTGCGCGATCTGATCCGCCGCTTGGGCGAACCGCTCCGCCGGCCATTGCTTGTAGAGGGCGTCGGGGCCCCAGCTCGCTCCCCCTCCGGGGACGAGGCCCAGGAACCGCTCTTGGGGGTTCATTCCTTCGGAAGAGAGAAATCGGTCCAGATCTTGGTCCAGGCCTTCAGGCAAATTCAGTTCAAACTCCATCTCCTTCGGCTCTTTCAGACCCACCAGGGGCAGGAGCCCGAGGAAGGCCCGGGCCACCGGTTTTCCCTCAAACCCTGAGAGCTTCACCCGGTGGGTGAGGAAACGCCCCCGCCCCCGGTGGTCGAAGCCGGCCCGCTTGGGGATGCCGGCCCAGGCCGCCGCCAAGGCGTATTGCCAGCCCAGCGACAGGTCCACGAATGCTTCGAACTTTTGGCGGCGGATCTTGGCGAGGAGCTCGGCGATCCCAAAGAGGGCACCTGGCACGGAGCGTTTCCACTGGCGGCGGAACTCGTCCTTCTCGAACACCCCACTCCAGTCCACAGGGAAAGAGCGCTCGACGAGCTCCGCGGTCCTCCGGTTGGAGAGGAACCCCAGAAACCCGCGGGGGTCGCTCTTGCGGACCGCCAGCACCATGGGCAGGGAAAAAAGAAGATCCCCGATCCCGAAGGGGTTGGCGATCAACAGGCGCATCGGCTCACCGCGAGGAGAAGCTCTTCGGGGGTCGGAGAGATGAAGAACCGGTGCCCCGCCCCGAGCGGCTTCCACCGGGCGATCAGGGGGGCATGGCTTTTCGAAGCGACCACGATCGTTGGGGTTTGCACGGAGGCAGCCACATGGACCGGGCCGCTGTCGTTGGAGATGAGGAGCCCCACCTGCTTGAGGAGGGCGGGAAGGATCTCCAGGGGAACCTGCCCTACCAGGTCCACAACGCCACGGCCCAGCCTGCCCCTGAAAGCCCCCATGAGGGGAACCTCCATCCTGCCGCCCAGGATCACCACGGGGCGTCCCGCGCCGGAGAGCCGGTTGGCGGTCTCAAAGAAGGAGTCCACCGGCCAGCCCTTGGCGGGGTTGCTGGTCCAGGGATGAATCGCCACCGGCCTTCGGGAGCCGGAGAACCCTTTTGACTTCAGGAGGGCTTGGGCCTGGGCGCAGGAAACCTCTGAGGGGAAAAGGCGCAGCTTGGGCGCGACGTTCGTTTCCCCTGTCAACAACGAAGCCACCTCCATCTGATATTCCGATTCGTGGAGATCCCGGGAGGCTTTCGTGTCCGGAATCGAGCGGGTGAGAAGGAAGCCCCACTTTCTCCGGTAGCCGGCCCGGAAGGGGATTCCAGCCAGAAAAGAGGCGAGGTGAAACAGCCGGGTCGGGTTGAAGACAACGACGGCGTCAAACCGCTGGGACTTCAAGCGTTTCGCCCATCGGAGGGAGGCGAAAGTCCCCTGCCCTTCCCGTGGGCCGCAGGTGAGAAAGGTGTTGAAATCGGGATCTCCCGTGAGGAGGGCCTTCAACTCCTCCTGAAGGAGGAGGCTGATCCGGGCATGAGGAAAACGGTTTCGGATCGAGCGGGCCGCCGGCAGCGTCATGAGGAGGTCTCCCATCCGGTCGGTTCGGATGAGAAGGATGTTCTGCGGATTCACGACTCGAGAAGCCCCCCGTAGAGTTCGTCGAGCCGCCGGGCCAGGTTCTTCAGAGAAAAGCGCTCCTCGGCGAAACGCCTCCCCTGCGCCCCCATGGCGAGACACTCCTCCGGGTGCTTGATCAAATGTTCAAGTCCCAGGGAAAGTCCATCGACGTCCCCCGGCCTGACCAGGATCCCCCGGGAGGTCTTTTCAAAGGACCCCTGGGCCGGACCCTTCGATCCGTTGGAAGAGGGACCCTCTCGGAGGAGGTCCGGCACCCCTCCGACGCTCGTCGCGATGACCGGCCGGGCTGAGGCCATCGCCTCGATGAGACTGACGGGAGTCCCCTCGTTGTTCGAAGTCAGGCAGACGATCTGGAGGGACCGGTACACTTCCGGCATCCGCGTTTTCCATCCGGCGAATTCAACCTCCCCGTCGATCTTCAGGGCCCTCGCCCGCGCGATCAGCTTGCCCTTGAGCTCACCGTCACCAATGAGAACGCACCGGAAGGACCCCCGGGGAAGGTTCCCCTTCAGCCGGGCGAGGGCCTCAAGAAGGAGCCGGTGGTTTTTGATGGCGGTCAACCGTCCCACCAGACCGATCCGAACAGGTGAGGCAGGGGCGGTCTGGGGGAGTTCGAGCAGGCCCTCCAGGGGGAGGCCCAGGGGGACCACCTCGATCTTCCCGGGGCGGGCCACTTTCAACCGGATCAACTCCTCCCGGATCGCGGGGCTCACCGCCACGAGGCGGTCCGTGGCGAGGCTCAGACCCCGTTCGATCGCCTGAAAAATCCAGTTGGTCCACCGGGGAAAGTATCCCTCGAGAACGTGTCCATGGAAGGTGTGGACGATCTTGAGGGGATCTCCGGTCAGCCATCGGTATCCCAACCCCGCCGTCCTCCCCAGGGCCCCCGCCTTGGCCGTGTGGGTGTGGAGAATCTGGGGGCGTTCCTTGAAAAGGCACCGGAGGATTTCAATCCACGCCAGAAGGTCCCCGAAGGGGTTGAGCTCTCTCCGGAGGGAGGGAATGGAGAGAAAACGGATCGGCCGCTCTTTGAGGAGGTACTCCATGCTTCCCTCAGAGGGGCTGTGGAGGCCCGCCACGAGGAGGGTGTCCCAGTTCAAGGGAGGCCTCCTCTGCGACAAGCCGATCGCCTGATGGGCGGGCCCGCCGACGTTCAGCCGGGTGATGATTCGGACGATCTTGCGCACGCTTAAGGGGCCAGAGGCCTCTTCAGGCGGACCAGGCTCGCCCCAAGAGCGGCACCGCCCAAGGCCCAGAAGAGGGCCGCCTGCCGGAGGGCGTAGAGATTCGTGTCCACCATCGACTGGACCATGAAGGCGACAAGGCCCGAGGTCAGGCCCGCGAGCCACGAGATCTCCGATCCGGAAGGTTCTTCTGAAGAAGAGGACTCCCGCAGCCGCCTCCAGAGGAGGGAAAAGAGGGCCGTCAGGAACCAGAGAAACGCCAAGAGCCCTGAGATTCCGGTCTCAGCGGCGATCTGGAGAAAGCAGTTGTGGGCATACGCGGGGCCCTGATTGGGGGAATCGGCGTAGGCGAGATAATTCGCCATGAAGGTGTTGAGTCCCATCCCAAAGACCGGGCGGTCCCGGATCATCCGGCAGGCCGCATTCCACATGATCGAGCGCTCCTGGGAGCCGGAGTCGGAGAAGGCGAGGACGTCGGGGAGGTTCCCCTTGCTGATCAGGATGAGGCCCCCGGTCAGCCCCAGCGTCAAGAGGGCCGCCAGGCGGACCCCCCGGCCTTTGGGCAGCAGAGAAATGAGAAACAGGACCCCCGCCCAAAGCCCCAGAATGCCCCCTCGGGATTGAGTCAGGGCAAGACTTCCCAAAAGAAGAATTCCCAGGACCCAAAGGGCCCGATGCGGCTCGAACGGCCTCCAGAGGATCCGGCCCGCCACGAGGAGGATCAGGATCATGAGGAACGTGGCCAGGTCGTTTGGATTTTCGTAAGGTCCCACGATCCGGCCGTAGGAAAGGGGACGATGCCGGATGAGGTCCTGGGCGATCCCCGGCAGGGCCACCTGGTGGATCGCCCACCATTGGAGGGGGCTGTAGGCCACGATCAGCCACCCGGCCGCAAGCAGCGCCATCGAGATCCGCCGGCAGGAACCCGGTTGGCGGGCGATGTCGCTTGCCATGATAAAAAAGAGGAGATACTCCAGGGTCTTTCTGATCAGCCCCTGGACGCTCAACAGCGGAAAGCTGCTTGAGGCGGCGGACAGGGCGCAGAGGGCGAGGTAAGCGGCCAGGGGCAGACTCACCTTGCGGCTTTCCGGGAGAAGCCAGAGGGTGGAGGAAGACCTTTGAAAGGCGGGCGCCACCCAACGAATCAGCCAGACCCCCAGCAGGAGGAAGAAGAGAATCTCAACGCCCGCCTTCGAAAAGGGGTTGACGAAGAAAAAAAGAGCCAACAGCCATCCCGCCCTCTGCCTCGAGATCAGGCGGAGCGGAAAGCTCATGCGCCCGGCGGGACGTTCGATTCGTCCGAAGTCGCCGCCTTGACGAGCCTCCAGGAAATCCCGTTTTCCTCGCAGTATCCCTGGATTTGCTGGATGAGGTCGGAGGGAGGGGTGCGCATGGCGATGTGGATCTCCCGGACGCGGTGCCGCTGAACCACTGTCCCCACGTCCCGGCGAGTTCCCACAATCGGTACCCCGTGAATTCTCCCCCCGAGCTTGGCGGGGTCGTCATCCAAGAAGCAGACCACCCGGCGCTTGGGCTCGGCGTCCAGCCTCAGCTGCCGCAGGAGGAGTTCTCCCGTGTCCCCCGCCCCAACAATGAGAACCGGAACGGACCCGTGAAGGGAGGCGGTGACCCATTCGTTGAGGAGCCGTTCGGCGATCCGGGCCCCGCTGAGGGCCACGAAAAGGATGAGGCCGTCGATGATGAAGACCGCGCGCGAATACCCCTCAAAGCGCCACAGGTACAACAGGGTGATCGCCGAGAAGATCGATCCGAGCGTCACTGCCCTGAAGATGTTCACGAGGTCCGCGAGGCTCGTGTAGCGCCAGACCCCCCGGTAAAGGCCGCAGAAGAAGAAGCAGAGCATCTTGATCGAGATAAGCCAGGGAAGCGACTTCAGGATCAGGAGTTCCAGGTCCCCCGTGATGTTGGCTTCGAAGCGAAGGGTGAAGGCGGTCACATAGGAACCACAGATGAGGATGAAATCAAGCCCTACCTCGAGGATCCGCCGCTTGTGAAGGAGCATCGTCTCAATCCAGGTGACGGTGGGCGTTGAGGGTGTGTGGGCAGCCCCGGCGTAGACCCGGACCCGGGCCAGGTAAGCCCCCACGAGAAGGAGCACCCCGACGGCCAGAAGCCAAACCCCCATGATCGCCAGGGGCTTTTGGGATGCCAGAAGTACGGAAACCACTCCAAAGGCGGCGCTCAGGGCGTAGAGGGCGAAAACGACCTGCCGGGTGGTCAGCCCCAGGATCCCCAGGCGGTGCGAGAGATGATCGGTCCCCCCCTGAAAGGGGTGCCGGCCATGGAGGATCCTCTGAAGGGTCACGAAGCAGGTGTCGAAGATCGGGACCGCCAGAAGCAGGGTCGGCATCGCGAGGATCCCCAAGAGCCGGGTCGAATGGTTTCCCGCTCCCATGAGGGCGAGCGTGCCCAGCCCCAGGCCGAGGACCTGACTGCCCGTGTCCCCCATGAAGATCTTCGCCGGAGGCAGGTTGTAGCGGAGAAACCCCAGTGTCGCCCCGATGAGGCTCGCCGAGACGACGGCGGTCGTCCCTTCCCCGCTCTGAAAGGCATGCCACGCGCAGAGGGAGGCGGCGATCGCCCCGATTCCAGCGGAGAGGCCGTCCATGTTGTCCATGAGGTTGAAGGCGTTGATGACGAGCACAAGCCAGGCGATGGTGAAAGGGATGATGAGCCATCCCACCCCAACCTTCACCTGAACGTTGGTGAGAATCACGAGACAGCCGGCCAGGATTTGGGCGATCAGTTTCGAATAGGGATGAAGGGACTGAAGGTCGTCGGCGAGGCCCGTGAGGAGCATGAGGAAGCCCCCGAGGAAGAGGCCGACGAGTTTCGGGTCGTGAAAGGTTCCCCACCCGACGGCCAGGAGAAAGGCCAGGGCGATCGGCAGACCCCCCAGCCGCGCGATGACGCGCCTGCCCCACCGGTCACGAACGGGTCTGGCAACGCATCCAATGGAGACGGCCCACTTCCGGACCAGGGGTGTGAGGCCCACCGCCAGGATCCACGCTCCGAGGGCCGTCAGAATGATGTCGCTTGGCAAAGTCCCTCCCTCGGATTAAGAGCTGGTTTCAAAACCTCGCGTGAGCCGCGTTGCGAGCGCCAGGGGGCCAGATCCAAGGAACGACGACGA
>JACPXR010000050.1 GCA_016196465.1 Candidatus Omnitrophota bacterium
AGGTGGACAAGCTCCTCACCCGGAACCGGATCTTCGTCGACCGGATGAAGTGGACGGGGAAGATCTCTCAGGAAGAGGCGGTCTCCTACGGGATCACCGGACCTTTCTTGCGGGCCACCGGCGTCAACTTCGATGTCCGGAAGGCCTCCCCCTACGCCGTGTATGACCGCTTGAAGTTCGATGTGCCGTTGGGTTCGGAGGGGGACAACCTGGACCGGTATTACGTCCGGATGGAAGAGATGGAGCAGTCGATGCGGATCATCGAGCAGGCCCTGAAGGAGATCCCCGGCGGCCCGGTCCTCGTTGAGCCGGAGATTAGCCAGGAAGCTGTGGGGCGGCCGATTGCGGCCGCCGAGATGGTGGACAGGGGCAAACGGGGGGAGATCTCCGAGATCGCCGGGGGAACCGCCGTCACCGACCCCACCCTGGAGGGGGCCGCGAAGAGAGTCCACCGGTCGATCGCCGCCGGTGAAAAGAGGGTTTTCCTCCCCCCCAAGGAGGACACCTACGGAAACATCGAAGGGCTGATGCAGCATTTCAAGCTGGTCATGTTCGGCCACGGGATCCGCGTTCCCCAGGGGGAGGCGTATCAAGCGGTGGAGGGGGCGAACGGCGAGCTGGGGTTCTACGTGGTCAGCGACGGGACGGAGAATCCGTACCGGGTCAGGGTCCGGCCCCCCTGCTTTACGATCATGTCGGCGCTGCCGAAACTCCTGGTGGGAGACATGATGGCCGATGTGGTCCCGACCTTCGGCTCGGTGAACATGATCGGCGGGGAACTCGACCGATGACTCAACGTCATCCCCGCGTAAGCGGGGATCGAACAAGCCGTCATCCTCGCGAAAGCGAGGATCAGAAAGGTTCGGCTATGAGTTGGTTATCCAGGCTCCTGGGTTACGTTCCTCAGGAAGAACGAGCGGGGATCTCATTAGATCATTCTTCAGGATGTTGGGAAATTAGCGGTTTTCAAGATTTGCCGAGTTTGTTACGAGGTATCCGCACACTTTTTCCCAATGAAGCGGTGTTGTATCTCGAAGGCACCTCGATTGCTGCCGATGTTGAGGAGTTTATCAAAAGGCGGCAGGTTGGAAATCCTAGCAAGGTAGAAATGTCGGTTATCTGGCCTCGTCCCTCTGTTTTTCACATGTCCATGAGTCATGACAATGTGTCGGAACTCATTGCTTTGGCAGAAAAGCGTGCCATCCCGGAAATCTGTGATCACCTCCATGTGTATCAGGATGGGGTCGTTTTGTTAGAAGGCCCGGACATCTTGGACTGTTGTGTGAGCCTATCGCTTAAATTCTCAGAAGAGCAGATTAAGGCTTTTTGCGCCGAGTTGCATTGCAGGTATGAGAGGATTCGACCGCAATGAGCATAGGTTACTACGTTTATGTTATGGGCAACCGAAGACCGACCCTCTACATCGGGGTTACCAACGATCTTGTGCGGCGTGTTTATGAACACAAGCAAGACTTGATAGATGGTTTTACCAGGAAGTACGGACTCCACAACCTGCTTTATTTTGAAGAATTTGTTTCTGTGGAAGACGCCATCGTCAGAGAAAAAAAGCTTAAACATTGGAACCGAGAATGGAAACTTCAGTTGATACAAAAGACGAACCCTACTTTCAAGGATTTGTATGAAGAAATTGTTAACTGATTCCCGCTTGCGCGGGAATGACGGTAGGGCGCGGGAATGACGGATGGAGAAGATGGACTTTAACCCCTTAGAAACCAAGGCGAAGGAGATCATCGTCCGGTACGAAGAGCCCCGGGCGGCGATGCTGCCGCTTCTCTGGCTGGCGCAGGAGACCTTCGGGCATATTTCCCCTGAAGGGGAGGCCTGGGTCGGTGAAAAGCTCGGGGTGACGATTGCCCATGTGCGGGAGGTCGTCTCCTTCTACACGATGTTTCAGACGAAGCCCCTGGGCAAGCACCACCTCCAGGTCTGCAGGTCCCTTCCGTGTCTTCTCCAGGGGGCAAACGGTGTCATCACCCAGTTCAAGGAGCGGTTGGGGATCGGCCTGGGAGAGACGACCCTGGATGGAAAGGTGACCCTCTCGGCGGTGGAGTGCCTCTGCGCCTGCGAGATGGCGCCGATGGCGCAGATCTCCGAGCAGTACGTGGGGCCTCTGACTCCCCAGACGCTTCAAGAGGTGTTTCACCACCTCCTCGAACAGCCCGACACCGCTTTCCGGCCCCCTGAGCCCGACCTTCACATCGCCGGCGGCGGCCCGGTCCTCTCCAGGCGGTTTAAGCATGCGGAGGGCGCCTGGTTCGACGCCTACGCCGCCGACGGCGGCTACGAAGCAGCGAAGAAAGCCCTCACCTCCATGACGCCGGCCCAGGTGATCGATGAGGTGTTGAAATCGAATCTCCGGGGCCTCGGCGGGGCGGGGTTTCCGACCGGGCGGAAGTGGTCTTTCATTCCGAAGGAAAGCTCTAAACCGAAGTTCCTCGTCGTCAACGCCGATGAGGGGGAGCCCGGGACCTTCAAGGACCGGTACCTCCTGGAACGGGACCCTCACGCCCTGATTGAGGGGATGATCATCGCCGCTTACGCCATCGGCTCTCACAAGGCGTACGTCTACATCCGCGGGGAATATGTCCGCCCCCACCGCCGGTTCGCCAAGGCCGTGGAGGAGGCCACCCGCCACGGCTGGCTTGGAAAAAATATTCAGGGAACCGGCTTCGACCTGGAGGTGGTGATCCACCGGGGAGCGGGGGCGTACATCTGCGGGGAAGAGACGGCCCTCTTGAGCTCTCTGGAAGGAGGCAAGGGCTTCCCGAAACTGAAGCCCCCCTTCCCGGCGATCTCCGGGCTTTTCAAGTGTCCCACCCTCATCAACAACGTGGAGACCCTGGCCTGTGTCGGCCCGATCATCCGCCAGGGGGCCGAGTGGTTTTCCAAGCTCGGCACCCCCAAGCAGGGGGGCACCCGGCTCTTCTCCCTCTGCGGCCACGTGGCCCGGCCGGGGCTGTACGAGGCGCCGGTCGGGGTGAGCTTAAGGGAACTCATTTACACCCACGCCGGCGGCATCCGGGAGGGCCACCGCCTGAAGGCGGTGATCCCGGGCGGGATCTCCGCCAAGGTCCTCACGGCGGAGGAGATCGACGTGAAGATGGACTTCGACTCCCTGTTGAGCGCCGGCACGATGGCCGGCTCCGCGGGGGTCATCGTGATGGATGAGACCACCTGCATGGTGGAGGCGCTGCGGGCGGCGAGTCACTTCTTCGCCGACGAGTCCTGCGGCCAGTGCTCCCCCTGTCGGGAGGGGACCGGCTGGATCTTGAAGATCATCGACCGGATCCGGAAAGGGGCGGGCAGGCCCCAGGATCTGGAGAACCTCCTCTCCATTGCCGGGAACATGGAGGGGAAGACGATCTGCGTCTTCGCCGACGCCGCCGCCTGGCCGGTCCAGTCGTACATCACGAAGTTCCGCGGGGAGTTCGAACATCACGTGGCGACCGGAGAATGCGACCTGAAAGGTCCGGCCCTGGCCCTGCGCGGGCCGGGTCAGGCTTAACCGGGGATCGCCGTGGCGTACACCGTTCAAACGACCCAACAGCTTCGGGAGGCCTACGACGCCGTTTACGCCAAGCGGCCGGTTCATCGCCAGGATCCGCATTACCGATGGCTCGCGGACCTCCTGGGGCTCAAGGCCGGAGGGTCGCTTCTGGATGTGGCCTGCGGGACCGGCTGGATGCTCACCGAGGCCCTCCGGCGCGGGCTTCAGGCTTCCGGTCTGGACCTCTCGTCCAAAGCGGTGGAGCTCTCCAAGGCACACGCCCCGCAGGCGGAAGTGAGGGTCGGCGACGGGGAGAATCTCCCCTGGGCCGAGGGGAGATTTGACTACGTGACCTGCCTGGGGAGCTTGGAGCATTACCTGAATCCGGACCGGGGGATCCGGGAGATCGCCCGGGTCCTGAAGCCGGGCGGCACCGCCTGCGTTATGCTGCCGAACAAGTATTATCTCCCCCACGTCTGGCAGGAGATCCGGACGGGGCAGGCGCCGCAGGAGCAGGAGGGATTCGAGCGGCTTCAGACGCGACGGGAATGGCGGCGCCTGTTGGAGGAGAACGGCTTGATCATCCGGAAGGTTGTCCGGCAGAACGAGATCAAACCGCTCTTGACGCCGGGGACCTGGAAGGTGAAGTCTTTGCGCAAGACGCTGACGAGCTGGTTGATGCGGGCCTTCTGCCCGATGGACCTGTCGTACCATTTTGTCTTTCTGTGCGGCAGGCCGCCCGGGAAAGCCTGAAAGATGCCGACACTGACCATTGACGGAAAATCCGTCACGGTTCCTGAGGGGACCACGGTGATTCAGGCCGCGGAGAAGCTGGGGATTGACGTCCCCCGCTACTGCTACCATCCGGGGCTTTCCATCGCCGGAAACTGCCGGATCTGTCTTGTGGAGGTGGAGAAGAACCCCAAACTCCAGATCGCCTGCAACCTGCCGGCGGCGGAGGGGATGGCGGTCCAGACGCAGAATTCCAAGGTGAACCAGGGGAGGGAATCGGTCCTGGAGTTTCTGCTGGCCAACCACCCCCTGGACTGCCCGGTCTGCGACCAGTCCGGGGAGTGCGACCTGCAGAACTTCTACATGCGGTACGGGCTCTACGACGCCCGCTTTGAGGAGCGGAAGGTGAAGAAGGCGAAGGCGGTCCCCCTGGGGCCCACGGTGATGCTGGATGCCGAGCGGTGCATTCTCTGCTCCCGGTGCGAGCGGTTCACGGACGAAATCTCCAAGACCGGCGAGTTTGGGATCTTCAACCGAGGCGATCGGGCCGAGATCGGCCTTTACCCTGGAAAAAAGCTGGACAACAAATATTCCGGCAACGTCGTCGACATCTGCCCGGTGGGGGCCCTCACCGACCGGGACTTCCGGTTCAAGGCGAGGGTCTGGTACCTCTCCAGCGCCCCGTCGGTCTGCAACGGCTGTTCCCGGGGCTGCAACGTGGATGTCCATTACGTGCTCGACCGCCCCCATCTGGCCGGGGGGGCCAGGGTGATGCGCCTGAAGCCCAGATACAGCGCCGAGGTCAACCAGTGGTGGATGTGCGATGAGGGCCGGTACGGCTACAAGTTCATCGATCAGAGCCGCTTGCGCAAGGTTCTCCACAAGGGAGTGGAGACCCCCTGGGAAGCGGCGCTGACGGAGCTGTCAAACGGCTTGAGCGGCGCGAGATCCGAGGGAAAACAATCGAGCGTGGCCGTCCTTGCCTCCGCGCAGTTGACGACCGAGGAGCTCTTCCTGATTCGCAAGCTCTTCAAGGAAGCGCTGGGAATCTCGCAGGTGACGGCGGATCTGCCCAAGCAGCCGGGATACCATGACAGCTTCCTGATCCAAGCGGACAAGAACCCCAACTCCGCCGGCGCGGCGCTTTTGGGTCTGACGGGGTCAGGCCCCCAAGGGTCTGACCTCATCGAGCGGGCTCTCTCCGGCGAGATCAGCGCCCTGTGGGTGTTCGGTCATGACCTCGTCAAACTTTTCGGAGAGGAGAAGGTCAAGGGATTGTCCGAAAAGCTCTGCCAGTTCATCTTTCAGGGGCCAAACGAGAACGGGACCAGCCGCCATGCCCACTGGGTCCTGCCCAGCGCCGTCTACCTGGAGAAGGACGGCACCTTCGTGAACTGCCAGGGGAGGGTCCAGCGGATCGGCAGGGTGTTTGATCCCCTGAAAGAATCCCGGGAAGACTGGCGGATCCTGCTGGAGCTGGCCCAGCTTCTCAAGCTCCCCCTGGCCCATCACTCGCCGGAGGAGATCTTCTCTGGAATGAGCAAGGAAATTCCGGCTTTCGCGGGGATGACGTACGAGAAACTGGGCCGGCAGGGCCTGCCTGCCGGCAGGCAGGGAGCGGTGATTCAAAGATGATGCCGGACCTGACCATCAAGCTGATCCTGGCGGGGATCGTCTTCTTCGGGGTCCTGAACCTGGCCGGCCTGCACACCTGGGTGGAGCGGAAGCAGTCGGCGATCATGCAGGATAGGATCGGGGCCAACCGGGCGAGCATTCTCGGGATCCGCCTCTTCGGGCTTTTTCACCCTTTGGCCGACGCGATGAAGATGTTCACCAAGGAGGATTTCATTCCGGCCGGGGCGGACAGGTTCCTCCACACCTTGGCCCCCTTTCTTTCAGTCTTCTTCGCCCTGGTGGCCTTCGCGGGGATTCCGTTTGGGGACCGCCTGATCCTCGATGGGAGGGTGATTGAGCTCCAGGTGGCCAAGGTGGACATCGGGCTCCTCTACATCTTCGCGATGCTCTCCCTGGGGGTTTACGGGGTGATCCTGGCCGGCTTCTCCTCCCGGAACAACTACGCCCTCCTGGGGGCGATGAGGGCCTCCGCCCAGATGATCTCCTATGAGATCGCCTTAGGGATAGCCATCGTCGGGGTGGTCATGTGCTTTGGCACGCTGGACCTGCAGGAGATGGTCCGGGCGCAAGGGGCGTATCTGGGGGGTGTCGTTCCCCTCTGGGGGGTCTTTCTGCAGCCGGTCGCTTTCTTTGTCTTTCTCACGGCGGCCCTGGCGGAGACGAAGCGGGTCCCCTTCGACCTTCCGGAAGGGGAGTCGGAGATCATCGGTTATTTCGTCGAGTACAGCGGGATGAAGTTCGGCATGTTCTTCCTCACCGACTTCATCGAGACGGTGATGGTGGCGGCTCTGGCGACGACCCTCTTTTTCGGAGGATGGCAGGTGCCGTATCTGTTTCCGGACGGATTTCATTTTCCATGGGGCGCCGCGGTTCCGGTGAACCAGTGGGCCTACGTTCTCCTGGGGGTGGGGAGCTTCTCTTTGAAGGTCCTCCTCTTTTGCTGGCTCTTCATGGCGATCCGCTGGACGCTGCCCCGGTTTCGGTACGACCAACTCATGCATCTGGGGTGGAAGGTCCTTTTCCCGATTTCGGTGGCCAACGTGCTGGTGACCGGTCTCGTGCTGGCCCTCCTGCATCCGGGGGGATGGTAAGATGCCGCGCAAGAGAGAGCTGACCTTCTGGGAGAGGATCTACCTCCCCGAGGTGGTCCGGGGGGTCTGGATCACCTCCCTTCATTTTTTCCGGAACCTTGCCCTTCACGCGGCGCACAGGGTCGGGCTTTTCAAGAAGAGTCCCGCCGCGGTGACCTACCAGTATCCCGAGCAGCCGCGCCCGCTCCCCTCCCGCTTCAGGAGCCGCCATCGCCTCACCGTCCGGGAGGAGGGGACCCCCCGGTGCGTGGGATGCATGCTCTGCGAGACGGTCTGCCCGGCCAAGTGCATCACGATCGTGGCGGGGGAGCATCCGGACCCGAACGTCGAGAAATATCCGGTCCGCTTTGACATCGACCTGGGGGTCTGCGTCTACTGCGGCTACTGCGTGGAGGTCTGCCCGGAGGACGCCATCCGGATGGACACGAACATCCTCGATGTGGCGGCCTATTCGCGGGACGCGATGAAGCTCGACATCCATGAGCTGATGAACCCCAAGCTCAGAAAGCCGGTGGCCCAGTGCACGCTGAAGTTTCCCCATCAGTGCGCCCTGCATGGAGGTTCCATGCGAGGGGATTGGGAAAGTGTTTATGGAAAAGGAAATCGTAAAGATTAGACTCGTCATCCTCACGAAAGTGAGGATCGGATTCCCGCCCCTCGATCCCCCCTTTCGGGGGGACAGTCGAGGGCAAGCTTCACGGGAATGACATCACCAATTATAGCTGAAAACTATGCGATACCGAGCGTTGGGTAAAACAGGGCTCAAGATTTCCGAGGTCGGCTTCGGCGTCTGGACCGTCTCCACCCCCTGGTGGGGAATCAAGGAGGAAGGGGTCGGTGTCGATCTCCTCCGGAAGGCCTTCGATCTGGGGATCACCTTCTTCGACACCGCCGACACCTACGGAAACGGCCTGGGGGAGACGATCCTTGCCAAGGCGCTTAAAGGCAAGCGCGATCAGATCGTCATCGGGACGAAGGTCGGCTACGATTTCACCCACAACACCTCGCGCCGGGGCCAGGAGGAGCTTCCGCAGGATTTCTCGCCGAAGTACCTCGAGTTCGCGCTGGGGGAGTCACTCAAACGTCTCAACACGGAGGTGATTGATCTTTACCAGCTCCACAACCCCCGGATCGACGTGATCGAGAAAAGCGGCGTTCTGGAGACCCTGGAGCGGTTCAAGAAGGAGGGGAAGATCCGGGCTTACGGGGTGGCCCTGGGCCCGGCGATCGCCCCCCGGCAGGGGGAGGAAGGGTGCTCCGCCGTCCAGCGCGGTTGCGATTCCATCCAGATCATCTACAACCTGCTGGAGCAGATGCTGGGGGAGCAGATCTTCCCGGCGGCCCAGGGAAGCGGCTCCAGCATCCTCGTCCGGGTCCCTCACGCCTCCGGCCTCTTAGACGGAACGGTCACCCGCCAAACGACTTTTGCCGAGAGCGACCACCGGTACCACCGGGTCTCTACCGACGAGCGCAAGCGCCAGTGGCAGGAGGAGGGCCTGAAGAAGGTGGAGCAGCTTTCCTTTCTCACTCAAGGGAAGGAGAGAACCCTCGGCCAGGCGGCCCTGAAGTTTATCTTGAGCAGACCGACCGTCGCCTCCGTTCTTCCCAACCTCACCAACGAGAAGCTCCTCGCCGAATTCGCCGCCACCAGCGACACCCCGGACCTGACCTCAGAAGAACTGGATAGAATCCAGGCCCTCTACAGCAGCCAGTTCGGATTGACCCCTGCCTAGAAGAGCCCTTGGGCGGCGAAGAAGGAGATCCCGATGAAGGGGGCCTGCCAGATGCCCAAGAGGAGAATGCCGAATAGGCAGCCGGTGATCGCAAGACGAGTCGGTAGGGAAACAGGCACCGGGGCGGAATCCTCCGGCAGATCCACGTACATCGCTTTGACAATCATCAGGTAGTAGTAAAGAGAAATCACGACCGCCGCGGCGCCGATCGCCGCCAGCCAAAGCTGTCCCTCCCGCACGGCGCTCATGAGAAGCAGGAATTTCCCGAAGAACCCCGCCAACGGGGGCACTCCGGCCAGTGAGAGCAAAGCGATAAAGATCGCCGCGGCCAGGAAGGGGGAGCGCCGGGAGAGCCCGGCGTAGCTTTCGATCTCATCCGAGCCGCCTTGAGCGGAGAAGGCGCAGACGGCCAGGAAGAGACAGAGGTTCGTCACGAGGTATCCCGCCAGATAGAAGTTGACCGCCGTCGCCCCCAGGGAAGAACCGGCGGAGATTCCAATCAAGAGATACCCGGCGTGCCCGATCGAGGAGTAGCCCAGCAGGCGCTTCATGTTCTTCTGCGGGATCGCCCCCAGGTTTCCGTAAAGGATTGTCAGCCCCGCCAGAACCGCCACGAGGGGGGCCCAGTGAGCATGGGCGGGGAGGAACAACTCGTAGAGGAGCCGGAAGGCGACGATGAATCCGGCGGACTTCGAGCCCACGGAGAGAAAAGCGGTAACCGGGGTCGGCGCCCCTTCGTAAACATCCGGCACCCAGAGCTGAAAGGGGACCGCCGCCGCCTTGAAGATCACCGCCGCCAGGATGAGGAGGAGCCCGAACAAAAGCCCCGGAGGAAACGGCTGCATCGTCCGGATCGCCTCTTGAAGCTCTCCGAACCGGGTCGAGCCGGTCGCCCCGTAGACAAAGGCGGTTCCATAGAGGAAGAACCCGGAGGCGACCGAGCCCAGGATCAGGTACTTGAGGCCCGCCTCGAGCGAGTTTCTGTTCGTCTTCAGGTAGGCGGTCATCACGTAGAAGCTGATCGTGATGAGCTCGAGGGCCACAAAGAGCATGATGAAGTCCGCGGCGCTGGCGGCAAAAAGCATCCCCAGGGTAGCCGTGAGGATCAAGAGGTAAAACTCCCCCTGTCCGTGTCCCAGCGCGGAGGCCTCCTCCCAGCTCATCAGGGTGACGAGGACCGCCGTGAGGAGGAAGATCCCCTTAAAAAGCAGGGCGAGTCCGTCCACGCGATACATCCCCCCGAGGAAGGTTCCGGAAGAGCTGTTGGCCGCCTGCCAGATCACGATGAACAATGCCGGAAAGAGCCCCAGGGCCGCCCCCAGCCCGAAGGAGGAATGGTTCTTCAGCTTTCCCCACAGGTCCAACGAGAGGAGGAAGAGGGCCAGGGCCCCCACCCACAGCTCAGGCAGCATCTGAAGCCAACCGCTGCTCATGAGCCGAAGCCCCCGATTGAATTTTTCGCGACCGTCTGCAGGGGAGAAAGGGCCTGGAGGATCGATCCGGTGGAGAGACTGATCACGTCGGTCAGGAGGCGGGGCCAGCAGCCGACGATGAGGAGAGACCCCACCAGAATCAGATACGGCAGCCGCTCAAAGGGGGTGGCGTCCTGAAGCTTGTTCCAGCGGGGGTTTAAGCCCCCGAAGAATCCGGTCCGGACCGCCCGGAGCATGGTGAAGGCAGTGACGACGATCCCGAAGACCGCAGCGAGCGATGACCAGCGGTAGCTCTCCCAGGAGCCAAAGAAGACGAGCAGTTCCGAGACGAAGTTGGCAAAGCCCGGCAGGCCGCTGGCGGCCAGCGCCGCGATCGTGAAGCTCGTGGCGATGAAGGGGACCTGACGGGCGAGCCCCCCCCACTCGGCCACTTGCCGCGTGTGGGTCTGATCGTAGAGGTGGCCGACCGAGGCGAAGGCGAGGGCCGTCATCAGCCCGTGCGCGAACATGAGAAGCACCGCCCCGTTTAATCCCACCTGGTTCAGGCAGGCGATCCCCAGAAGAACGTAGCCCATGTGGCTGGAGTAGGAGTAGCCGATCAAAAACTTGATGTCCTTCTGGGCCATCGCCACGAAACCGCCGTAGAGGATGTTCATGATGCTGATCCCGGCCACCCACGGCAGCCAGGTGAACGCCCCCTCCGGCAGAAGCGGGATGGCGACCCGGAGGATTGCGTAGGAGCCGAGCTTCATCAGGACCCCCGCGTGGAGCATGCTCACCGCCGAGGGGGCGGCGGCATGCCCGATGGGGGACCAGGAGTGGAGCGGCCAGATCGGGGCGATCACCCCGAAGCCGATCAACAGGAAGGGAAAGAGGAAATGCTGGAGCGAGCTCGGGATCGGGTTCTGGGCCAGGTACCTGGAGAGAAAAACAAGGTCGAAGCTCCTCACCCCGTGGCCGGTATTGAGGACGTAGATGGAGAGGATTCCAAGCAAAGCCAGGACCGCTCCGGCGGTCAAATACAAGGTGAGCTTCATCGTGGCGTAGACCTTGTCTCCGGAGCCCCAGATCCCGATGAGGGGGAACATCGGGATCACCGCCATCTCGTAGAAAAAGTAGAAGAAGAAAAGGTCGAGGGAGGTGAAGACCCCGTAGACCCCTCCGATCAAGAGGAGGTAGAAGAGATAATACTCCTTGACCCGCTGCTGGATCCGGTAGGAGATGAGGACCCCCGTGAAGCTGCAGAGGGCATGAAGGAGAAGAAGGGCCAGGTTGATCCCGTCGGCCCCCACCTGGTAGCTGATCCCCAGGGAGGGAATCCAGGGGATTTTGTCGACCCACTGGAAGCCGGCGAGCGTCCGGTCGTAGGAACCGAGGAGCCCCAGGGCGATCAAGAGCGGCAGTCCGGTCGCCGCCGCCGAGATCCGGCGGATCCAGCGGATCTGGGCCGAGGGGATGAAAAGAAGGCCCAGCGCCCCGAGGAAGGGGGAAAGGAGGATCCAGCTTACGGGGCCCATCGGCGGCTCGCGAAGAGGAGGATCGTCAGTCCCACCATGAGCGCCAGCGCGTAGGTCTGGACCTTGCCGGTTTGGGCCAGCCGGAGGACCTCGCCGGCTAAGCCGGTGGTCCTGGCGGTGCCGTTCACCCAGAGGCCGATGATGATCTTCCGTTCAAACCAGGCCAGGGTTCGGGCGGTGCGCTGCTGGACGTTCCGGTTGATCCAGCCGTACAGGTCATCCACGTAATACTTGTGAAGGAGGAGGTTCCTCAAACCTCTCATGGCAAAGGGCATTCTTTCGCTGGCGGAAAAGGGCTGCAAGTACAGCCCAAGGGCCAGGGCCAACCCCGCGATCGAGACGGCGGTCGAGGTCATGGCGACGGTCCGGTTGAATTCCACCTCCACCGAACCCGGGATTTCCAGAAGGCGGGGAATCCCCAGGAAGCCGGAGAAGGCGGAAGGGATCGCCAGGAAGATGAGCGGCACGGTCATGATGAGGGGGGCTTCGTGGAGATGGTCTCCTCCGTGGGGGGCAGGTCTCAGGAAGGCGACGGCCAGAACCCGCCCCATGTAGAAGGCGGTCATCCCGGCGGTCAGGGTGCCGATCGCCCAGAGGGAGCGGTGGTGGGCGTAGGCGACGCTGAGGATCTCATCCTTGCTGAAGAAGCCGGAAAAGGGCCAGATCCCGCACAGGGCCAGGGTGCCGATCACGAAGGTCCAGGTGGTGACCGGCATTCTCTTCACCAGCCCCCCCATCTCCCAGATCTGGTTGGTGTGGTGGGCATGGATGAGGCAGCCGGCTCCGAGGAAGAGCAGGGCCTTGAAGAAGGCGTGAGTCGTCAGGTGGTACATTCCCGCCACCGCCCCGCCCATCCCGAGGGCCATGACCATGAAGCCCAGCTGGCTTAAGGTGGAATAGGCGAGCACCCTCTTGATGTCGTTTTCCACCAGGGCCAGACTCGCCGCGAAGAAGGCGGTGAAGCATCCTAGACCGGCAATCCAGAAGAGGAGCTCGGGCGACGCCGCGAAGAGGAAGAAGACCCGGGCCAAGAGGTAGACGCCGGCGGCCACCATCGTCGCCGCGTGGATGAGGGCGGAAACCGGCGTCGGCCCCTCCATCGCGTCCGGCAGCCAGACATGGAGCGGGAACTGGGCCGACTTCCCCAGCACCCCGCAGAAAATCAGGGCCCCAATCCAGGGGATCAGTTCCGGCGAAAGGGCCCGATGTTCCAGTTCGAGGAAATTGAGCGTCCTCGTCTCGTTCCCCAGCCCCGAAGCGCTCCAGAGCGTGAGGATCCCCAGAAGAAATCCGAAGTCGGCGATCCGGTTGACGAGGAACGCCTTCTTGCCGGCTTCGGCGGCCTGGGGGCGCTGGTACCAGAAGCCGATCAAAAGATAAGAGCTCGCCCCGACCAGTTCCCAGAAGATGAAGAGGGTGATGAAGTTGTTGGCGAGCACGATCCCCAACATGGAGAAGCAGAAGAGAGACAAGAAGGCGAAGTAACGGCTCACCCCCCCCTCCTCCGCCATGTAGCCGACGGAATAGAGGAAGATCGTGAGCCCGACTCCCGTGACCACCAGGCTCATCAGGAGGGCCAGGGGGTTGAGGAGAATTCCGAACTCCACCAGAAAGCCCGGCAGATCGATCCAGGGGAGGGAAAGCTCCACCGCCCCGCTGCCGTGAAACAGAAGGAAAAGCCCCGCCGCGCAGGCGAAGCTGATCCCTAAGCCCCCCACGGCGAGGGCGGCGGAGAGCCGCTTGGAGGAGCTTCCCGCCAGGACAATTGCCAAGGAGGCGGCGATCGGAGAAAAAAGGAGGGTCCAGGCCAAAAGCGGGATCATGGTTCGACTCCGCTCACCCTTTTAAGCCCCGGAGTTCATCGGCGTTCACCTTTCCCGTGGTTCGGACCAGCACGACGGCGATCGCCAGCCCCACGGTGACCTCGGCCGCCGCCACGATCATCACAAAGAAGACCATGAGCTGCCCGGTCAAGTTTCCCGTTGAGCGGGAGAAAATGACGAAGGCGAGGTTGGCGGCGTTGAGGAGGATTTCAAGGGAAAGCAGAATCATGATGATGTTCCGGCGGGTCACAACGCCGATGAGGCCGATCGCGAAGAGGACGGCGCTTAACGCAAGAAGCTGCTGAAGAGGCGGGGTCATAACTTCTTTTTGGCGAGGACGACGGCGCCGATTGCCCCCACGAGGAGAAGGAGAGAAGCCGCCTCAAAGGGAAGGGCGTAGGTGGTGAAAAGAAGCTTCCCCACCGCCGCGGTGGTGCCGTCGGCCTCCGGTTGGGAGGAGATCTCCGAGCCGAAGCGGAAGCTGGAAGCGGCCCCTGCAAGCTGCCAGAGGAAGAACCCGCCAAAGGGAAGCCCGAGAAGGCGCAGGGTCCCCGCTCGGGTCATCCGGAGGGTCTCCGGGGCGATGTCCAGGAGCATCACGACGAAGAGAAAGAGGACCAGAATGGCCCCCGCGTAGACCAGCACCTGGATCGCCGCCACAAAAGGGGCCCCCAGGAGGAGGAACAGGCCGGAAAGGGAGAACATCGTCGCCACAAGACTTAAAACCCCGTAGACGGGGTGGCGCGAAAGGATCACCCCAAGGGCGCCTGCCACTGCGAGTCCGGAAAAGAGATTGAAGAAGAGTGGATGGATCATCGGAAAAAAGAAATTATACTCCAAATTGGCGTCCGACACCATCGAAACGGTGCCGGATCACGGGTCGCCGGAGGAGGGTTGACGTTGATGGAAAAAATCGGTATCATCGGTGTCGCCATGCCATTTGCTTCCCGGCCTTTGTCGGAAATTCCCGCCGTGGCCCGCGAGATTCGAAAAGAAGTGATCCGCATGCTGGAGATTGCCGGCTCCGGTCACCCCGGGGGTTCCCTTTCCGCGGCGGATCTCGTGGCCGTTTTGTACTTTCATCTCATGCGGCACGATCCGGCGGACCCCTTTTGGGCGGACCGGGACCGTTTTGTCCTCAGCAAGGGGCACGCTTGTCCGGTCCTCTACGCGGCGCTGGCCCTCTCGGGCTACTTCCCCAGAGAGGCGCTCTCCACTCTGAGGAAACTCGGCTCCCCCCTTCAGGGGCACCCGGACAAGAGGCGCCTGCCCGGCGTCGAGGCCTCGACCGGGTCGCTGGGACAAGGGCTTTCCATCGCCTCCGGCATGGCCCTGGCGGCCAAGCTGGACCGCAGGGATTGCTGGACCTACTGCCTCTTGAGCGACGGAGAGATCCAAGAGGGACAGACCTGGGAAGCGGTCGCCTTCGCCGGTTTCCGTCAGTTGGACCGCTTGATCGCCATCGTCGACTACAACAAATTCCAGCTGGACGGAGCGGTCCGGGAGATCATCGATCTGGACCCTCTTCATGAGAAGTGGCGGGCCTTCCGCTGGGACGTTCAGGAGATCGACGGACACAACATCCCCCAGATCGCCGAAGCGGTGGGCAAAGCGAAAGCGGTGAAGGGGAAGGCGCACCTCATCATCGCCCACACCGTGAAGGGGAAGGGAGTTTCCTTCATGGAGCACAACAACTACTTCCATGGCGTGGCCCCCACCGCCGAGGAGGCCCAAGCGGCCCTGAAGGAGCTGGAGGGGGACCCCTCCCTCTCCCAGGCCCTCGTCGCTTCCGGCAGAGTGAAGACAGGCGGCAAGTGACCGCGCTGATGGAAAAGAAACTTGGACTGGCCACCCGAGACGCCTACGGCCAGGCGCTGGCGGAATTGGGGAAGCAGGATCCCCGGATCGTGGTGCTGGACGCGGATCTGAGCTCCTCCACCCGCACCAGCGCCTTCGCGAAGCTGTTTCCGGAGCGCTTCTTCAACGTCGGAATCTCCGAAGCGAACATGGTGGGTCTGGCCGGAGGGCTCGCTTCCTGCGGCAAGGTTCCGTTTGTCTCCAGCTTCGCCTGCTTCTTGACCTGCAAGGCGTACGACCAGCTCCGAATGGCGGTGGCCTATCCGCACCTGAACGTGAAGGTGGTCGCCTCCCACGGCGGGATCAGCGTCGGGGAGGACGGCACCTCCCAGCAGTCGATCGAGGACCTGGCCCTGATCTGTTCTCTCCCGGGGTTCTCGGTCGTGGTTCCGGCGGATGAGCACGCGGCCAGGGCTCTCGTGAGGGAAGCGGCCAAGCTCGAGGGGCCGGTCTACCTTCGGATGGGGCGGCCCAAGGCCCCCATCGTCCATGGTCCCAGCACCCCTTTTTCCATCGGCAAAGGGGTTCTCTTGAAGAACGGACCGGATCTGACGATCGTAGCCAATGGGCTCCTCGTCTTCGAGGCGCTCGCGGCGGCCAAGGAGCTGGAAGGGGAGGGGATTTCCGCGGCGGTCCTCGACCTGCACACGGTG
>JACPXR010000049.1 GCA_016196465.1 Candidatus Omnitrophota bacterium
CCGCGACCGCGGCGGCCGTGGAGCGTTTGCGCGCCTGGGCTCTCGCCACCAATTTCACCCCGCCCGCCCGGTGCATCTCCGGGGCGGTGAACCTGCCCCAGGGCTTCATGTCGGCCAGAAGCGGCGTGCGGGAACTGATCCGGTCGAAATCAGCGAGCGAAAGGGGCACCTCCGCTTCCCGGGCGATCGCCAGAAGATGCAGGACACCGTTTGTGGAGCCGCCCGTGGCCACGATCCCGGCAATCGCGTTCTCCAGGCCATCCCGCGTGACAATCTGGCGGGGGGTGATCTCCTCTTTCAAGAGATCCATCACCCTCTTCCCGACTGCGAAGGCCGCCTCATCCTTTTCCGGGTCCATCGCCGGGATGCTGTTTGCCCCCATCGGCGAAATCCCAAGAAGCTCCATGGCGGTGGACATCGTGTTCGCGGTGAACTGCCCTCCGCAGGCCCCCGGCCCGGGACAGGCCTGTTTCTCAAGCTCGACCAGCTTCTCCTTGGACATCCTGCCGGCGGCGCACGCCCCCACCCCCTCGAAAACATCCTGGATGGTGACGTCACGGCCTTCGAACTTCCCCGCCGCGATCGACCCTCCGTAGAGCATCAGGCCCGGGAGGTTCATCCGGACAAGGGCCATCACCGTGCCCGGGATCGTCTTGTCGCATCCCGAGAGGGCCACCACGGCGTCAAAGAGGTGCCCCCGGACCACGAGCTCGATGGAGTCGGCCACCACCTCCCGACTCACCAGGGAACAGCGCATCCCCTCCGTCCCCATGGAGATCCCGTCCGACACGGAGACGGTGTTAAACTCAATCGGCATCCCGCCGGAGGCCCGGATCCCCTTCTTCACCGCTTCGGAGAGCCGGCGAAGATGGATGTTGCAGGGCATCACCTCGATCCAGGTGTTGGCCACCCCGATCAAGGGTTTCTCCAGGTCACGATCGGTGAAGCCCACCGCCCTGAGCATCGCCCGGGCCGGGGTCCGGTCCAATCCTTTCTTCAGCTGGTCGCTTCTCACTTCTTCTTCATCCACTCTTCCACTTCGACCCGCCGGAACCGGATCGCCCGCCCGATCCTGAGGGCCGGAAGCTCTCCTGCCTTGGTCTTCCTGTAAACCGTCTGGGGGTTGACCCGTAGATACTCGGCAACCTCTGAAACTGTCATCACTTCCGCTGGCATTGAGACTCCTTCCCTTCGCTTAGACAACAAAAAAGCCAAGCACCAGTGTACCTCTCTATTGGCGCCTGGCACCTCAACCTTGAGGTGATTCTATTCCAACAATCAGCTCAAGGTCAATCCATTTCTACTGGTTTATACTGGCGTGACTCAACAGTATGGAAGCCGATTCTCCGATGAGGTAGCTCTGCGGGTTTCATCAGTTGCCGGATCGCTTCAAAAACCTCTCTAAACTGCGCATCGTACCTCTTCTCCAATTCCTCAAGTTTTTGAGCAAGATCCCGGTGGCCCGCCAGCATCTGCCTTAATTTCACGAAGGTCTTCATAATCGCGATGTTGACCTGAATCGCCCGCTTGCTCCGCAAAACGCTCGAGAGCATAGCAACTCCCTGCTCGGTGAATGCAAGGGGGAGATAACGCCTACCTCCGTGTCGTGAACTTGAGGTTCCAATTTGGAACCTCAAGTTCTCAGACTCCTGGGTTGTCACCTGGAACATAAATCCTTCTGGAAATCGTTCGATGTTTCGCCGCACCGCTTTATTGAGCACCTTCGTTTTGACGCCATAGAGCTGCGCCAGGTCCCTGTCCAGCATGACCTTGTGACCACGAACAAAGTGGATACGGTGCTCAATCTGCTCCACCAAAAGTATTTTCTTCATGGCCATAAACTAACATGCCTCTATATAATGATCAACATAAAATTTGCATATTAATCAAATATGGGAGGATGGGACGCGGATATTTCTCAGGCGAGGATCGCGAGGTAGCGGGCCTTGGTGAGCTTATCCTCGAGAAGGAGGAGGGCTTTGACCTGGTAGCCCTTCAGGAATTCCCAGGGAAGGCGGGGATGAAGGGTCTTCATCGCCACCAACGCGGGATGGAACCGGTCCGGATTCTCCAACGAGAGCCGATCCGCCTGGAAGGCGGGATACCCTTCCGGCGCCAACCCCTCTGGAAGCTCTCCCTCGTAAATCAAAAACCCCAGTCTGCTCAGTGGGCCGGGCGGAGCAGGGGTCAGCTCTCCAAACCGGATTCCGAAATCCTTCAGAATCCGATTCCCCTCGGCAAGATACCGGCGGACCTGACCCTCTGAGTCAATCTCTCTATGGAAAAAGGGCTGAAGCCGGATCACCTCTCCGCCGATCGGGGTGATCGGAACCAACAAAAGCTGATCGCTCCCCGATTTCCGGGCCGCCTGCTCCATTCGTTCCACCTCATCGACCAACCCGGCCCCGTAGTTACCGAGCAGGCGAGTCCGGGTCGGATCGATCCAGATCGGCTGCGTGGAGGTGGAGCTGGCCAAAGAAAGGACCTGCATAACGCTGCTGCTGCCATATACCCTTAACCGGAGGACCGGCAAGGAACTCAGCTCCTCCAGGAGAGTGTGAATCTGTCGGATGGCGTCGGCGATTCCCTCCACGTCTCGCTCTAAATCGGTTCGATCGACCTGCTCCAGGTAACGTGACGCCGGATCGATCACCCCACTCAACGCATTGTTCAATTCATGACTCGCCGTGAGGCCATAAACCGACACGGGAAGATCATCGACCGCGGAAACAATCCGGCTCCCGTTGTCGTAAATGATCCGCATCCCCTCCTGGACCTGGAGATCCTCCTCGGGAAGATCTTTCAACCACTCCAGCTGAGCGTCGATCGCCGCCAGCGGCTCCTGGATCTTGGCCATCAGCTCCGCCGTCGCCTGCCTCACCCCTTCCGCCGTCACCCCCTCCAGCCCGGCGGCAAGCTCGGGGAACTTGTCCACTCGGCGGAAGGGGATGAGTTGTCTGTATCTTCCCGCTCCAAGCGATAACTCACGCTCCAACCGTCCCTCCATCATTCCCGGGTGCAGTTGTTGATAGACCCCTTGCCACCCCGGCGCTGTTGCCCCCACCAGAAGATCAGGAGGGAAGGTAGTCTCCCTCTTGGCCTGTTCAATGGCCGCTTCAAGGTCGCCGGAGGACTCCATCGCCAAATCTGTCGCCGCTTGAAGGAGAAACGGCAAAATCTGCTCATCCACTCTGTTGAGACGCTTGTCGAGATCGATGTAATTGCCTCCATACAGGTGCCAGCGATCCCCAGGTGTAAAAACCGATACAGCAGGTTCAATCAAGATTTTATCGACCCCGCGGATTCTCTCGTTGGGCGAGCGGTCCAGGTGCATGACGACGCCCAGCTGCCGCCTATTGTTGAAATGGCCGTGGGCCCACCAGTCGCCGCCTTCCAGATCTCCCTGAACCACGTGCTCAATGAAGGTGCTTGGATCAAACCGGAATCGCACTCGCTCCAAATCGATCCGCCTGGAAATCTCAGGCAGAAGCTGCTCTAACACCAAATCCGCCAACCCATCCGCGTTATTTTCCTCCAGGCCGGCGAGGGAACCTTTCAACTCCTCCAGGCCGCTGGGGCGCTCGGCCGACTCGGTCTGGCGGAGCGCAGCGGCCGGCGCTGGAGGAAGCGCCGCCACGCGCTGGAGCGCAGCGGCGCCTGGTGAGGCCTCCTCTGGCCGAAGCCGGAGCGCAGCGGCCGGCGCTGGAGGAAGCGCCGCCACGCGCTGGAGCGCAGAGGCGCCTGGTGCCGCTTCCGATAGCGGCAGCCGGAGAGCGTAAGCAGGAGAAGACAAAAGGCAAACTGCCAGGAAAGTGGCGACGAAATGACGCGGCATTTTGTTCATGGACTGATGATTAAAGAGTGCCAGAAAAGACGGGGTGGGGCAATTTTGATCCCTTGAACCTCTTTGAGTTCCAAGAGATCTTGATCTCCGGTCACGATGAAATCCGCATGGACAAACAACGCTAACCACAAAATGGGTAGATCCTTTTTATCCCGGCAGGAAATATCTTCTCGTGGAGAGGGTTCTGCAAGCTGACATACCTGTTTTAACCAGTGACGAACCTCCAGACGTCCTCCAACGGTTTCGTCGAATTTCTCTGAAAGGATTCGATCTATTTCCTCGAGAATCGCAGAAGAAACAAACACCTCCGCGACTTCCAGCGTCTCCTCCACCAAATCTCTGGAGGTCCCGGAGGCGACAAAAGCAGCTATCCAGACGTTGCTATCAAAAACAACCCTCAAGACCGGATCATCCGGAAGACATCCTCCTCGGTGAAAATACCCTTTGCCCTAGCCTTAGGAACGAGTCTTCGCCGGATTGTATCCAGTTGATACCGGATCAAAAAATTCCTCAAAGCAAGCTTGACCACTTCTGAGCGAGTCAGATGCATCTCCTTGGTCAACCGCTTCAGGTCCTTTGCCAATAAATCAGGTAAGCTTACACTTAAGAGTGATCGCATGCATCCTCCTTTCTCAAGAAAACCCTCCATATGACAATATACTACAAAGATATGAATTTGTCAATGCGTTGCCCAGGTAGAATGTGTTACCGGTAGAACCGCGGGAGATTGGCGGAGAGCCCGGCGAGGATTTCGTAGGGGATCGTGCGGGCGTGCCGGGCGAGCTCCTCGGCGGTCACCAACTCCCCTCCCTGCCGGCCGATCAAAACAGCTTCGTCTCCGACGGCTACACCGGGGATGCCGGTCACATCGCACATGAGATCCTCCATCGTCACCCGCCCGATCACCTGGGCTCTTCTCCCTCGGACCAGGAGCTCCGCCTTGTTCGAGAGGGCCCGGATGTAGCCGTGGGCGTAGCCGACGGGGAGGGTCGCCACCCGGGTGGGGCGAAGACATCGGAAGGTGCCGCCGTAGCTCACCGTCCCGCCTGCCGGAATGGTTTTCAAGAAACGGACCCGCGACTTCATGCTCATGGCCGGCTTCAAATCAAACGGGAGGTTCCCAAGCCGGATCGGGGAAGCGCCGTAGAGAAGCAGTCCCGTCCGGATCAAGTCCCAGCGAGACTCAGGGAAGCGAATCAGCCCCACGGAATTGGCCGCGTGCTTCAGGCCTATGGGGATTTTTCTTTTCTGAAGGCGCTCGATCACCTGAGAAAATCGGGAGAGCTGCTCCTGGGCTGCTTGTGAATTCTGACCGGCGGTGGCCAGGTGAGTGAAGATCCCTTCCATGTTCAAGCCCGGAAGCTGGCCGATGCGCCGGGAGAGCTCGACCGCCTCCTCGTGCCAGACGCCGTAACGGCCCATGCCGGTATCCACCTTCAGATGAATCGAGACCGCCCGCTCCTGGCGCTGGGCCGCGCCGCTTAAGCCCTGCGCCGCCTCCCAGCTTCCCACGGCTTGAGTGAGGGCATGCTCGACCACGAGCGGCGCTTCATCCGGCAGAAGCTGTCCCAGGACAAGGATCTTCGCCGAAATCCCCGCCCGGCGCAGGGCCACCCCCTCCACGACGCTGGCCACGCCCAAGAGATCAGCCCCGGCTTCGACCAGCGCCTCGGCCACCGGCGCCAGCCCGTGCCCATAGGCGTTGGCCTTGACGACGGCGAGAATCTGGACTTTGGGGCCGACGAACTGGCGGACTTCGCGCAGGTTGTGCTGGATCGCGGACAGGTCCACCTCGATCCAGACCGGGGCCCCCGGGTCCACTCTTAACCGGATTTCTTCACCAGCCAGTGACATCGCTCTCCTGAGAGTAAAGGTATTGTGGCACAAGCCGGTGAGGGTCGTCCAGAACCCCTTGGGGCCACCGCCGTCCGGCGATCGCGCAGAGGCGATCCGCCCGGGGAGTCCAAGTCCCTTCTTCGGCCCTCCGCGCCTTGCCGGCCAAAGAAACGGCCAGTTCCGGGAACCTCTTCAGGCCGTCTCCGGCGAGGAGGGTCCCTGGCTCGACCCCTTCGAGCGCCTTCTCCGGCAGAAGAAGCTGATCTTCCCTCTCCCGCTTCCAAGGGCCGCTTCCATTGGAAGAGAACGCGGCGGTGTACACTTTCCCTTTCCGGGCATCCATGAAAAGGCGGAGCTGTTTCTCGCTCGCCGGGAAGTTCTCAGCAATCACTTCCAGCGTCGAAACGGGGAGGGCTGGTTTCTTCAAGGCCCAGCTGAAGGTCTTCACCGTCATCACGCCGACCCTCAAGCCGGTGAAAGAGCCGGGCCCGACGGAAACGGAAAAACCATCCAGGGCCCCCAGCTCCAGACCCGCGGCCCGAAGGGCTTCCTCAACCATCGGCGTCAACAAGGAAGAGGGGCGGCCCACTCCTTCTTCCTGAAGGAAGCTCAAGACCTTCTCCCCGTCGCAGACGGCGACGGAAAAGGTCGGCGAAGAGGTTTCAATCCCCAGGAGCTTCATGGGCTCTTCCCTCGTAACGGCTCCCCAGCGGCATCACCCGAAGAGAGCGCCTCTCCGGGTCCACCACCTCAAACCGGATCTCCAAATGCTCCAGAGGGAGGAGGTCGGGCAGGCGGTCGGCCCATTCAATCACGGTGACTCCTCCCTGCTCAAAATATTCCTCCAGGCCGAGGGTCTGCGCCTCAGGAAGGGCGTTCAACCGGTAAAGATCGGCGTGATAAAGGGGAATCCGCCCGCCGTGGTATTCTCGGATGAGGACGAAGCTGGGGCTGGCGACCCGTCCCGAGGGGACCCCCAATCCCTCGGCGATCCCCTGGACAAAAGTGGTCTTGCCGGAGCCGATCTCCCCGGTCAAGGCGATCACATCCTGGGGTTTGAGATCCTCCGCCAGCTTCCGGCCGAGACGGCGGGTCTCATCAGGAGAAGAAGAGATCCATTCCATCGTTCGTGGGGTCAAAAGTGCCGGAAACCAGCCGGGAGAACGCTCCCGCCGCGCCGCGGAACCACCCGCCCGATTTCATGAAGCCCGCACCGCAGATGCCACTTCGCCCAACGCAAAAGCCTTCGGGCCTCCCTTGGAGGCGCCGCCATGAGGAGCTCAAAATCCTCCCCTTCGGTGAGGGCTGCCCGGAGAGAAACCCCTCTGCGCCGGGGGACCCTGGAAGCATCCAGAAGAGCCCCCAGCCCGCTCGCCCGGCAAAGCCGCGAGAGGTCCGCGCTCAGCCCGTCGGAAAGATCGATCATCGCGTGGAGCCGCCCCTTTTGAGTGAGCGCCCGCGCCTCCCGGACCCTGGGGATGAAGGTGAGGTGCCGCCCCGACCGGACGGCGCCGCCCAATCGCCCGGTGACGAGAAGCCAATCCCCCGCCCTCGCCCCGGCGCGGTACACCACCCGCGAGGGCTCCACTTCGCCCAGGATCGCCACGTCGATCACCAGCCGGTCCGACCGGTTGGTGTCTCCTCCGACCAGGTTCACCCCAAACCGCCGGGCGCAGCGCCTCAAACCCCGGTACAGCCGATCCACCCAGGCCACCGGCGTCTGAGGAGGCAGGCCCAGCGAGACGACGGCGTGCCGGGGCAGACCTCCCATCGCGGCGATGTCGCTCACGTTGACCGCCAGCGCTTTCCATCCCACTTTCTCCGGCGGCGAAGACCGAAGGAAATGGACCCGTTCCACCAGCATGTCGGAGGCAAAGAGGAGGTGCCTGCCGCTCGGTCCTTTTAAAACAGCGCAGTCATCGCCGATCCCGCGGATGACGCCGCTGTCCGTCCGGATGGACCGCTTGATCCGCTCAATGAGGCCCTCTTCTCCCACCTGTGAGACTCTGAGAGAACGCTTCATGAAGAGAGGGCGATTCTCACCCCAGGTCGTTGTAGGTTCGGACGCGGTAGCCGACCTTCAACTCCTCCTCAGCGACCCGGCGGCAGGCCTCCACGTCGATCCCCGGCATCGCCACCACCGTCGCCGTCACCTTCAGCCCCGCGTCCCGGCACTCCCGGATGAACGCCTTGATCGCCTCGTAGGTGGGGAGCCCGAAGACCGGGCGGCAGACCTCCAGGTACTGCTGGGCCGTCGGGGTGTTCAAGCTCACCGAGACCTCATCGACCACCCCCTTGAGCTCGGGCGCCACCACCCGGTGGTGGATGAGATTGGCGTGGCCGTTCGTGTTCACCCGAATCCACCGGGCCCCTTTGGCCTTCAGCCGGCGGCCGGCCTCCAGGAGGACCTCCAGTCGGATCACCGGCTCTCCGTAGCCGCAGAAGACCACCTCCTCCCAGCGGCTGAGGTCTCCGGCCGCCTCCAGGATCTCCTCCACCGTCGGATCGCGCCGGATCCTCAGGTTGTGCCCCTTGACGAAGGGGGAGGCCCCCTCCCCTTTCCAGAATTCCTCGGTGCTCAAAGCGCAGAAGAGGCACCGGTCGGTGCAAGCGTTGGTGAGGTTCACATAAAGGGAGCGCCCGATCGGATAGACGATCTGAGGGTCCGCGGCCTCTCCGATTCCAAAGAGATGGTGGGCGTTCACCGTGGTCACCCGGGCGACATCCTCCGCCGTGAGGCCGTGGATCTTGGTCCATGTCCCGAGGAGCTCGGTGAGGTGCGCCGGCTCGTTCCGCTTTCCGCGGTAGGCCTGCGGGGAAAGAAACGGGGCGTCGGTTTCGAGAAGGACCTTGTCGAAAGGGACCGCTTTCGCCACCGCCTTCAAGGCGTCGGCCTTCGGAAAGGTGAGGTTCCCGGCAAAGGAGAGGTACAGCCCCAGCTCCAAGGCCCGGTTCGCCTCTTCCAGGGTCCCCCCAAAACAATGGAGGAGCCCCGCAATCGGCGGCTTCAACAATTCCTTCAAAATCGAAAAGAGGTCCTCATACGCTTCCTCACTCCGCCGTTGCGCTCCGCGGCAGTGGAGGATCACCGGTTTTCCGGTCTCGTGGGCCAGCTGGAGAAGCTTGCGCAAGGCCTCCTTCTGGACCTCGGGCGGAGAAAGGTTCCGGTAATAATCGAGCCCGATTTCGCCGATGGCGACCACCTTCGGATGGTTCGCCAGGGAAAGGATCTCTTCAACGGCCTCCGGGGTCAGCTCCGCCGCGTCGTGGGGGTGGACCCCGACGGCGGCGTACACCTCCGGATGTTTGGAAGCAAGCTCCACGACGGCCCGGTTGGAGGCGAAATCGGTGGCCGGGTCCAGGAGGAAGACGACTCCGGCGGCCCGCGCGCGGCGGATCACCTCTTCTCGATCTCCCTCAAACTCCTCCCGGTGGAGGTGGCAGTGGGTGTCGATCAGCTTCACCCCGACACCTCCAGGGCCGCTTCCCGGATCCGCTTGACCACCGGGGGGATGATCACGAGCGCCTCATCGATCTCCTCATCCGTCGTCCCCCAGCCGATCGAGAAGCGGATGGAGCTCGTCATCCGGGGAGCGGGGAATCCCATGCTCTGAAGGACGTGGGAGGGCTCCGCCGAGCCGGAGGAGCAGGCGGATCCGGTGGAAACGCAGATTCCGTTTAAATCGAGCGCCATGAGGAGCGTTGCCGCCTCGCAGCCGGGGAAACTCATATTGAGGGTCCCGGAAAGCCGCCGAAGGGAATCTCCGTTCACGAGAGTCTCCGGAACGCAAGCCCGGAGGCCCGCCTCAAGCCGGTCCCTCTTTCGGGCAAGGGAAGAGGAGATGCCGCTTTCCATCTCCTTGAACGTCACCTCCACCGCCTTTCCCATCCCCACGATCGCCGGCACCGCCTGCGTTCCCGCCCGGAGGTTCTGCTCATGCGGCCCGCCGTGGAGGAGGGGCTTCAGAGGGGCTCCCTGCCGGAGATACAGCGCCCCGATTCCCTTGGGGCCCCCGATCTTGTGGGCCGAGACCGACACGAGGTCGATCTGGGCCTTCCGGACATCCAGGGGGACCTTTCCGAAAGACTGGACGGCATCCGTATGGAAGAGGACCCCCTTCTCCTGGGCGATCCTCGCGGCCGCTTCAATCGGTTGGATCGTCCCCACCTCGTTGTTGGCCTGCATCACGGAAACGAGGAGGGTCCCCGGGGTCACCGCTCGCTCCAGCGCCTCCAGGTCGAGGATGCCATTGGAGTCCACGGGGACGAAGGAGACCTCCACCCCCTCCTCCGCCAGGGCCTGGGCCGTCCTGTAAACGGCGGAATGCTCGATGGAAGAGACGACGAGGCGGTTCCCCTTCCCCCGCAGGGCCCCGACAACCCCCTTGAGGGCCAGGTTGTCGGCCTCGGTCCCCCCTGAGGTGAAGATGAGCCGCCCCGCCGGGTCCCCCAATGCTTGAAGGATCTCCGCCCGCGCCTCCTCGATGGCCCCCCTCGCCTCCCGACCCTTTTCATGCAGACTCGAGGCGTTGCCCATCGCCTCCTCCAGAAAAGGAGCCATCGCCCGCCTGACTTCAGGATAAAGGGGGGTGGTCGCGTTGTAATCCAGATAGATCATGAGAGTTATAGTATACTATGCCCGGATGGATGCGCCGTCGATGACGTACTGGGTGATCCTGGGAATCCTCGCCGCGGGCCTCGCGGGATCGGCCCTCTTCCTCGTCCTCCTCTCCAGGCGCCTTTCCGAGCGAAACAGCGATCTGGAGGATTTAAAGGCCCAGGTCCTCGCCTGGAACAAGCAGCTCGAAGACCGGGTCTCGGAAAGGACTCGGTCTCTGGAGACAATCCACCGCCAGCTCCAGGAGACCTACCTCGAGACCGTGACCTCTCTCGTCGAGGCGATGTCGGCCAAAGACACTTACCTCTACGGCCACTCCCACAACGTCGCCGCTTACGCCAAGGCGATCGCCGAGGAGCTGGGGCTTTCCCAGGAGCGGATCCGGCGCCTCGCCCACGGCTGCGAGCTCCACGACCTGGGAAAGATCGCGATCCCAGACTCGATCTTGATGAAGAAAGGCCCCCTCACCACCGAGGAGTTCGAGATCATCAAACAGCACCCCATCTGGGGAGCGAGGATCCTGGAACCCCTCACCTTCATGAAGGACATCACCGAGATGGTCCATCAGGAGCACGAACGCTGGGACGGCTGCGGTTACCCGACGGGCTTAAGGGGGGAACAAGCTTCCCATCGCCACCCACAAACATCCGCGCCTCAAAACCCAAGCTTGAGGCCGAAAAGGAAGTCTAAACGAGTTTCGGGAAAAGAGGCCTTCCCTTCCTGATCACCTGTCCCCCGGGAATCTTCCGGCCCTGGAGGCTCTCGGGGAGGCGTTCTTTCCCGATTGGAGCGTCAAACCCAAGCTGCTGCCAGATCAATCCGGCGGTCCGGGGCATGAAGGGCCATAAAAGCAGGGCCGCCGCCCGGAGGATCTCGGCGAGCCCATAGAGAAACCGGTGGAGTTCGCCTTTCTTCCCTTCTTTGGCCAAGGTCCAGGGGGCTTGACTCTCCACCCAATGGTTGGCCTTGCCGATCAGATCCCAGATAGATCTCAGGGCCGCGTCCGGGGTCCAGTTCAGAATCCCCGCCTCCACCCCCTGCCATGCGCTTGAAATCCATTCCGCCGCCTCCGTGGCCGGCGGCGAGGGCGGAATCTTTCCTTCCGCGTGCTTCTCGAACATCGTGAGGGTCCGGTAGAGGAGGTTGCCGAGGTCGTTGGCCAGATCGCTGTTGAACCGCTTCGCCAGCGCCTCCTCCGAGAAGACCCCGTCCTCCCCCAGTGGAACGTCCCTCAGGAGAAAGTAGCGAAAGGCGTCCAGCCCGTATCCTTCCACCACCGCCTGGGGGTCGACGATGTTCCCCTTGGACTTGGACATCTTTTCCCCTTTCACCAGCCACCAGCCGTGGGCGAAGATCATTTTCGGCGGCCGAATTCCCAGGGCATGGAGGAGGATGGGCCAGTAGACCGCGTGATGGCGGAGGATGTCCTTGCCGATCAAGTGGACGGCCCCTGTACCCTCCCAAAAGGCCTTAAACTTCTCTCCATCCGGCCAGCCCAGCGCGGTGATGTAATTGAGGAGGGCGTCGAACCAGACATAGGTGACATGGGAGGGGCTGAAAGGAACCTCAATCCCCCAGGAGACCCGCTCCCTCGGCCGGGTGATGCACAGGGGGGGCAGCTCCTTCTCCAGCATCCCGAGGACCTCGTTGCGGCGCGATTCGGGACGGATGAAGCCGGGATGGTCCTGGATCTCTTTTTTCAGCCACCCCCGGTGGGCCTCGAGGTCCAGGAAGAAATCCTCCTCGGTCACCTTCTCCACCGGCCGCTGGCAAGTCGGGCAGGCCCGCTGTTTGGGGTCGGGAAAATCGCTCTGGCTCCAGCCGGTCTCGCAGGGGACGCAGTACCAGAAGGTGTAGGTCCCCTGGGTCAGCATGCCGTTTGCCTTAAGGGTTTCAAGGACTTTCCGGACGGCGCTCTGGTGTTCCGCGTCGGTCGTCCGGATGAAATGATCGTAAGAAATCCCAAGGATCTCCCACAGGGAGCGGAAGGTCTTCGAGTTCTCGTCGACAAACGCCTGAGGGGAAATCCCCTTGGCCTGGGCGGCCTGGGCGATCTTCTCCCCGTGCTCATCGGTCCCCGTGAGAAGAAAGACCTCCTCCCCCGTCATCCGGTGCCAGCGGGCGAAGCAGTCGGCCAGGACCGTCGTGTAGGCATGCCCGATGTGGGGCCTGGCATTCACGTAGTAAAGGGGAGTGGTGAG
>JACPXR010000053.1 GCA_016196465.1 Candidatus Omnitrophota bacterium
CCGGTTTCTTCAGGTCCTCCGTACTGGAGGGGCAGGTCAGCCGCAATTGGGTGACCTCCTCTCCGCTTAACTTTCCGCGCTGAACCGATTCCAGATGAAATTCAGAGAAATGGGTCTTCAGGAGCGGCTCCGATTTGAGGGACGAGAGGAAGCCGTTGACCCCTTCGAGCTCCTGATCGCGGTGGTTGGCATAGGAGCCGCCGCTTACGCGGAGGACTCGGCTGAATTTGACCCCAGCCGCCGATTTCTTCTCGAGAAGATCCTCGAGGCCCACCTCTTGAAGCCAGGCCTCTTCGGGGAGGAGCTGGGCCAATTTCACCAGGAGGACCGAGGAGGCGAGACGGCTCTTGGAGAGATCTTTGAGAAATTGGAGCTTTTTTTGTTCTTCCTGACGCAGTTGCTGAAGCTTCTGGATCTGGATATCGGGCAGACGTTCCTCCGCTCGGATTTTCTCCTGCTGGAGCGCGGAGATTTTCTGCTCCAAGGCATTGATCCCCGATCGGGAAAACCCAACCCAGAGGCCAAGGAGCACCAGAGCGGTGATTCCCTGGAGAAACAGCGCCTTCCGAAGCCCCTCGGAGGCCAGACGCTGTTCGGGGGGAAGGAGGTTCACCTTCGCGGCGGAGCTCTTTTCGAGCCCTCGCAGCGCGCAGCCGGCGGCGGCGGCCAGACCCGGAGGGGCCTCCCTGCCCCCCGCCGTTCGCCGGAAAGGATCCCCCGTCTCCACGGGCAGCTCCAGGGCCGCTCGCAGCTCCGCCAAGCGCCTCTCATCCAGCTCTTTTCCGTAAACCACCACCTTGCTCACCGCCGGTTCTCCGAGGAACCGCCGCCGGTAGTAATCGATCGAAACGCGCGTCTCATTGAGGAGGGCCTCCGCCAGTTCAGGCGCGGGAGAAAGAAGCGGCCCCTGCGGGGTCAGGATGGAGACGTTCCTGCTCAAGTACATCAGGTTGTCCCGTCCGATGGTGATGGTGGCGGCATCCTTCTCCACCGAGAGGATCGCCGAGACTTCGTTCGGTTTCAACTGGCCCGTGTGCCGAAGCAGGCGCAGCAGGCTCGCTGGGGCCGGCTCCAGACACAGGGGAGTCAGTCCCATGGATTCCAGGATCGACCGGTAGGCCGAGACGGAGCTTTTCTTCATCCCGAAGAACATCACCCTCATGAGGGTCGGATCGGTCCGTTGGGTGAGGACCGAAAAGTCGGTGATCAATTCCTCCAGCTTGAAGGGGAGGTATTTTTTCGCCTCGAAGGCGACGGCCGCTTTGCGCTCATGGGCGGGAATCATGGGCATCTGGAAGTAGCGGATGATCGTTGCCTCGGAGGCCACCCCCACAAAAATCCGCTTCGAGGGAAGCGAAGATTTCTGAAGGAGGGTCGTGATCGAACGGGCCAATTCCTTCAACTCGTCTGCCGATTCGGCCCCTTGGGGAGATTCGCCCGATGAGAGGGCCTCTTCGGCCCTCACCTGGCTTCTCCAGGTCCCCGAGGGGGGCAGCTGGACCCTCCCGAAGTTCAAGAGGCGAGGCCTCTGGAAGGAACCGGAAAGGGAAATCACGTCCACATTCTCGGTTCCGAAGTACAGCCCGACCGAAGGGGATGCCATGGGTCAGGGTTTCCGGAGGTTTTGGTGAAGCCACCTGCCGTACCGCGGCTCCACCCAGCGGGTGCTCATGGCCAGCAATTCAGGAACCTCGTAAGGATGCGCGCGCTTCAAGAGCCGGCACAAATTTTTGAATTGGCGCCGGGAGCTCTTCAGGACCAAGAGGACTTCCCTGCTTTTTTCGACCTTCCCCTTCCACCAGTACCACGAGTCCACCTGGGGGATGAGATTCACGCAGGCCGCCGCCCGCTCCCGGAGAGCGAGCTTCGCCAGGCGCCGGGCCTGCGCCCTTGAGCCGGCGGTGGTCAAGACCACGACGGGAGCCCCTAGCCCTTTCTCAGCCACACCCGGTACTCTTGCCCCTCCCCTTTGACGACGACGTGCCCTTCACGGGCAAGCCAGCCGACGCTCATCAAGGCGATGTCCCTGGGCTGTTCGATCCCCTTGAGGAGCTGGGTGAAAGTGACTTCTCCGTGCTGATCGAGATGATGCCAGATTTCACCCGCCACAATACCGATCTGTGTGATCATGGAAACCGCCTCCTTCTCATGTTCCGCTGGCCCCCTGTCCCTCCTGGGCCTGCGGGCTGCTCGTGGCGATGTTGACTTGGGTGACCCCTAAGGACCGGCACAGGTCCCAGACCTCGACCACCCTTCCGACGGAGGCCTGGCGGTCTGCCCGGATCAAAAACGGCCGCTTGGAATCCCGCAAGGCGGCCAGCTCTGAGCGCAGCTCCTGGAGCGTGACGAGGCGGTTTCCCAGGTAGAGCTGATTCCCTTTGGCCACACTCACCACCCGGTTCTCCCTGTACGCCACATCGGGGGTGACCGATTTGGGGAGGTGAACCTTCACCCCCGGCTGGAATACAAAGGCGGAAGTCAGCATGAAGAAGATCAGCTGCTGGAAGACGATGTCGATCAAGGGGGCCATGTCCATCTGGACGGCCAGCGGAAGCGGCGTTCGCTTAAAGCGCACGGCTCTCCCCGGCTTCCGACGCGGCGAGCTTCAAGGTCTCCTGGCGGGGGATCTTCCCGTTCTCGGCGGGCCACTCCTGTGCCTCGAGAAGATCGATCAGTTCGCTGGAGGAGGCCTCCAGGTCGTTGGCGAAGTGGTTGATTCGATGGACCAGGTAGTTGTACATCGCGTAGGCGGGGATGGCGACGATGAGTCCGAAGACGGTCGTCAGGAGGGCCTCCCAGATTCCGCCGGCAAGGTCCCCCGGATTGACGGGGTTCACGGTGGTCGCCTTTTCCTGGATCACCTGAAAACAGCGGACCAGTCCCGTCACGGTGCCCAGGAGTCCCAGCAGGGGGGCCAGATGGGCGATCGTTCCCAGGGCCGGGACATACCGCTCCAGGGAGTGGATTTCCCTCAGGGCCCTTTCCTCCATGGCCTCTTCGATGCGGCCGCGGGGTTGTCCGTAGCGGCGGATCCCTGTCTTTGCCATCCGGGAAAGGGGGGTGTCGATCTGGGCGCAGAGGCGCTCTGCCTGGGCCAGCTGACGGTTGTGAATGGCTTTCCGGACTTCGATGAGGAAGCGGGAAGTGTCGATGTCCAAGCGGGAGAAGGCCCACAGCCGTTCGATGGCGATGGCCAGTCCCACCACGGAAGAGATGAGGATGGGCCACATGATCGGCCCCCCCTTTTGGAACAGCTCAAACAGACTAGTCCCCATTGTAAATTAAGAAACTATACCAGAAGGGACGCCCGCGTTCAATACCGTTTGAAGAACTTGTCCGGTATGGGATTCCGGAATCCGGGCCACCTCTTCCGGGGTGCCGCTGGCGACTACGGCGCCCCCCCGCTCTCCCCCCTCCGGCCCTAAGTCCAGCAGGTAGTCGGCTGTCTTGATCACATCGAGATGGTGTTCGATGACGAGCACCGTGTTTCCCTGGTCGACGAGGGCGTGAAGGACCTGAAGGAGCTTCTCGACATCGGCCAGGTGGAGCCCGGTCGTCGGCTCATCGAGGATGTAGAGGGTTTTTCCCGTGGCCCGATGGGAAAGCTCCGCGGCCAGCTTCACCCGCTGGGCCTCTCCGCCGGAGAGGGTGGTCGCCGGCTGGCCCACCTCGATGTACCCCAAGCCCACTTCCACGAGGGTCTTCAGCCGCGAGCGGATTTTCGGGAACGGCCCGAAGAGCTCCAGGGCTTCCTCCACGTTCATCCGGAGGATGTCGGCGATGGAATGGCCCTTGAACTGCACTTCCAGGGTCTGCTCGTTGAAGCGCTTTCCCTTGCAGACCTCGCAGGTGACGTAGACAGGGGGCAGAAAATGCATCTCCACCCGGATCACCCCGTCTCCCTGGCAGGCCTCGCAGCGGCCGCCCCTGACGTTGAAGCTGAAGCGCCCCAGGGCGTATCCCCTGGCCCGGGCCTCGGGGGTTCTGGCGAAGAGCTCCCGGATGTCGCTGAAGACGCCGGTGTAGGTGGCCGGGTTGGATCGGGGGGTCCTGCCGATGGGGGCCTGGTCGATGACGACCACCTTGTCGATCTGCTCGATTCCCGTGATCCGGTCGTGCCTGCCCGCTTTGAGCTTGGCCCCGGTGAGTCGCTGGGCCAGGGCCCGGTAGAGGATTTCGTCCACCAGGGTTGACTTTCCGGATCCGGAGACGCCGGTGACGCAGGTGAAGGTCTTCAAGGGGATCCGGACGTTGATCCCCTTCAGGTTGTGCTCCCTGGCCCCGATGATTTGGATGGAGGGGTTCCCCCTCCAAGGCCGCCGCTTGGACGGCAGAGGGATCGAAAGCTCCTTTCGCAGGTACCGGCCGGTGAGGGACCGGGGGGAATCGAGAATCGCCTGAAGGTCCCCGCAGGCGACGACCTCTCCGCCCTGCTTGCCTGCCCCCGGACCCAGGTCGACGATGAAATCGGCCGACCGGATCGTCGCCTCGTCATGCTCCACGACGAGAACGGTATTCCCCAGGTCCCGAAGGGCTTTGAGGGTGCCCAGCAGCCGGGCGTTGTCTCTTGGGTGGAGTCCGATGGAGGGCTCATCCAGAATGTAGAGGACCCCGACCAGGCCCGCCCCGATCTGGGTGGCCAAGCGGATTCTCTGGGCCTCTCCCCCGGAGAGGGTGGAGCTCGCCCGGTCGAGCGTCAGGTAATCCAGTCCCACATTGATCATGAAGGCCAGACGTGCCTGAATCTCCTTGAGGATTTGACGGGCGATGAGCTCCTCCCTTTCCGAGAGGGCCAGCCCCTGAAAGAAATCCTGGGCCTGCCGGACCGTCATCCGGATCAGGTCGATGATGTTCCGCCCGTGGACCTTCACGGCCGCCGCCTCGGGTTTAAGCCGTGTTCCACGACAGGTGGGGCAGGGAAGCATGGACATGTATTTGGAGATCTCTTCCTTGACGAAATCCGACTCGCTCTCCCGGAAAAGCCGCTCGAGGTTGGGGATCACCCCCTCAAAGGGGCGCCCCCAGATCTCCAGCTCGGGCGCTCCATAGAGGATTTCCCTGCGGATCTTTTCCGGAAGCTGCCGGAAGGGGATGGCCAGATTGATCCTCGAGCGCTCGGCGAACTCCCTGACCAGGGCCCGGTGGTAGAGGATGTATCCCCTGCCCCCTCGGCGCCACGGCTCGATGGCCCCCTCGGTGACCGATTTGGAGGCATCCGGAATGACGAGGTCCCTGTCGATCTCCATCTGCGTCCCCAGGCCGTGGCAGCGAGGGCAGGCCCCGTAAGGGGAGTTGAAGGAAAAGAGCCGCGGCTCCAGTTCCGCCACGTTCGTCTGGCAGGCCGCGCAGGCGTACCGTTCGCTGAAGAGGAGCTCCTTCCGGCCCGGCCCCCGGGTGGCGAGGAGGATTCCCTTGCCGATCTTGAGGGTTGTTTCGACGGAGTCGGTGAGCCGCCGCTTGATGGGGGGGCTCACCTGAAGCCGGTCGATGACCAGATCAATCGTGTGAGCCCTCTTTTTGTCCAGGGAGATTCCCCCGGCGAGTTCCCGGAGGGCCCCGTCGACCCGGACCCGGAGGAACCCCTCTTTTTGAACCTGCCGGAACAGCTCCTGGTACTGGCCTTTCCGACCCCGGACGAGGGGGGCGAGGATCGTGATCGATTCTCCGGAGGGAAGCCCGAGGAGCTGTTCGACGATCTGCTGGGAGCTCTGTCGCTCGATCGGCCGTTTGCATTTGGGACAGTGGGGGAGGCCGATCCGGGCGAAGAGAAGCCGCAGGTAGTCGTACAGTTCCGTCTGGGTGGCCACGGTGGAACGGGGATTCCCCCCGGCGGTCCTTTGCTCGATGGCGATGGCGGGAGAAAGTCCATGGATCTCGTCGACGTTCGGTTTCTGGAGCTGTTCGAGGAACTGGCGGGCGTAGGCGGAGAGACTCTCCACGTACCGACGCTGGCCCTCGGCGTAAAGGGTGTCGAAGGCCAGGGACGATTTCCCGGAGCCCGAAAGCCCCGTGATGACGACGAGGGCGCATCTGGGGATTTCGAGATGGATCCCTTTGAGGTTGTGTTCCCGGGCGCCCCGGATGACGATGGATGGGTTCATCGAGAAAGCACCCCGCCCGTGGTGCTGATCACTGGGCGGGGTGCGGTTGGGTTGAAACGAAACAACTACCTTCTCTTTCTCCTTCTGCCGCCTCGAACCATCTTGGCGCGGGAAACGTCTCCCTGCTTGTCGATGAAGTACAGGTAGCCATCTTCCCGTTTGACGCCAAGCTTTTTGACCTTCTCAGGCCGGCCCCCCTTGGAGCCGCCCCGGGCCATCTTCGCCCTCGAGATGTCGCCCTGTTTGTCGAGGTAATAAAGATAACCCTTCTGACGCTTGACCCCTGCTTTGGCAATCTTCTGAGCCACTGGTTTATTTCACCCCCTTTCGTTTCAATTGTCCTACGTTCCCACCTTCAACGGCTGGAGGATCCCTCTGAGCGTGGCGATGGCCGAGAGAGCGGCCAGTTCGCTGGTCTTGGGATTCTCCCGTGAAGGGCGATTCTCCGTGCGGGCCCTCACCCGCCCAAAGGAGCCGATCAACTCCACTTCATGGATGTTTCTCCGGATGCCCGGATCGGCGAGGATCTTCACCCGGATCGGGGCCAACGGCGCCGCCAGGGCGAGGGTCGCCGCCACGTTCGCGTTCTGGGGAAAGTCCCGGGCGGCCGAGCGGGCTGTTCCCTCGAACAGGAGCCGGGGCTTTCGGATTTTCCCCAGATCGATCTTTCTGCGCCGAAGATCCATCACCCCGCGGAAGGCGGAGGGGGGCTTCGTAGAGGTGAGGCGCACCCTGAGGATTTTTCCAAAGGAGGCTGCCTTGAGGGCGTCCACTCCGGCTAGGGCGCCGCTGGGCAGATGGATGGCAACGCCCCGGGCCAGGGCCCTGGCGAGGAGCCCGGGACAAGCCAAAAGTCCTCCCGTCGACATGACAAGAAGCGCCTTCCGGTGTTTTGTCACCGCGGGGAGGATTTCTTCGACGGCGGAATGGGAGGCCGCTTCGATGAGAAGATCGCACCGGGGAACGAGGCGGGAGATCGGCACCAGGGGGACCTCTCCGGACAACTGGCGGATCAGGCGGTGCGCGGCTTCAGGATGACGGTCGGTGACGCCG
>JACPXR010000016.1 GCA_016196465.1 Candidatus Omnitrophota bacterium
CCGCGGCTCCAGCTTCTCGATCCGCCGGATCAGATCCTCCGCCACCTCAGAGGGGGCGGCCTTCCCCTCTCGGTAGAGGGAGGAGATTTCAGCGGCGGTCATCCAACACAGTCGAGAGGTCTGACCCCGCGGGGTCAGACCTCTTTAGGTTTTGAAACCAGCTCGTCAATCTGTCATTCATCACGGGGGCTAGAAGTCAGCTAGTCGGCTCGATGATGCGGGGCACCTTGAAGAAGGGTCCCTGCCGGTCCGGGGCATTCGCGAGGGTCTCCTCCAAGGGGAGAGAGGGCTGCACCTGATCCTCCCGGAAGACGTTGGCCAGCTCCAGGACGTGGCTGGTCGGCGCCACCCCTTCGGTCGCAGCCCCTTTCAGCTTCTCGACGTAGGCGAGGATCTCGTCGAGCTGGCCGCGGAAACGCTGCAGCTCATCGGTAGTCAGTTGGATCCGGGCCAGGTGGGCCAGATACTCGACGTCCTTAACGGTCATCGCCACGGGGCTATCTTAGCACAGCCCCTTTGCCCAAATCAACGCGACGCCGATCTCTGGCGAGAGATCGGTACAGCAGGGCCGTGAAGGCATAGAATGCGATCCCCAGGGTGATCGTCGCGGAAATACCCAAGGTGAGAGTGGACACCATGGCGAACACGGAAGCGATGATGGAGAAGGCGCCGTTGATGGCCCAGTACCAGGCCGCGTGGCTGCCGCCCCTTGAGCAGGCGAATCTCATCCCGAGCGGGAAGGGGAATCCCATCAAAACCCCCGGCAGGGAGATCAGGGCCAAGACCAGCAGAATCCGTAAGGGTGTGCCGGCGGCGACAAACTTCCATAGGAGCAAAGAGCTTCCTCTCTCCATTCCGATCAGGACAAATACAAGGGCGACCAGAGTCCACCATTCCCTCGAAGGCCCGAGCAACAATTGACCCCGCCCGGAGATTAGAGATCCGAGGCCGCTGCACAAGAGGAGCCCAAAGAGCGTCACCGTGAAGCCAAAGGTGGGATTGCCCAGGAAGAGGCTGAGCCGCTGGATCAGCCCGATCTCGATAAACATGAAGGCCAATCCTATGCCGGCGAAGTATAGAGGCAACACGACGCGGCCTCTTTCCGGGCCCGGCTGCTGGATGGGCCGCTCCTTCTTCAGACTCCAGCAGAAGGGAGGCAGCAATACCAGGGCTAACCCCAGCAAGAGGACGAGGGACATCAAGGCGAGGAGGATCTGGACCGCTGGCGGAGCATGCGAAGACCGAAGCAAGCCATGCTTCATCTTTTCTCGGACGGCATCTCCCAGATGGGTCGAGAAGAAAAAATAGGGCCGATCGTCCGTAGGAGGAGAAAGATCCACCGGGAAGATGCGATTCAGGTCGGCGGGAGGCAGTCTGACGAGCAGGGGAAGAAACGGGTCCGCGCTCTCTTGCCAGCTCAATGCAGTCTCGAAGCCAAGCTGATCACACACCTCGCGGGCACGCGCCAAGTCCTCCGATGAGAAAGGCTCCGGAGAAACCAGGAGGGTGGCGACATCCTGCTTTCGCGCGGAGTTCTTTGTCCGCACGAGGAGGATGTGCCTTAAGGGATCGGGATTTCCGAGGGCTCTCACCGCGGCGGCTCCCAAGACAACCAACCGGAAGGTCTCTGCCGGAACGCCGAGATGGCCGTAATACCAATCGCCATAATACCAGCGTGTAAAGGAAAGGATCCCCTTGGGCTTGAGCCTTTGAAGAAGAATCTTCCAGGCCTCTGTCGTGTAGAGACCGTTCTCGATGAAAGCGTAGGCTCCCGCCGAGGTTGCGGCCGCGGTGTCCACCAAGGCAGCCTGAATGATGTCGAAACGCTCCTGGCTCCTGACCAGGGTGCTGCGCGCCTCATCGGTCACGAGCGAAACGGCGGGCATCCGGTCCAGGTGGCCGGTGAAGCCCCCGAAAACCCCATGGGCGGCTTTAACGACGTCCGGATTGACCTCCACCGCCAGGATTCGAGGCTGGCCGAAGAGAAGCGCGGTGAGGACATCCTTCCCTCCTCCCGAGCCGATGATGAACGTATTCGCTCTGGGCCGCAGGTAATGGGCGAAACCTGTGATGTCGTAGCGAAGATAACCCACTCGCTCCAAGTCCCCATCGAAAGAAATCAGGGGAGTGGAGGCCCCCGCGTCAATCTCGAGCCGAAGCTCATCAACCGGTTTCGCCTGGCGGAGAAGTGCCCGGTCAATGCCCCAGCAGAACGGGTTGCGAGAGCTCCGAGGAAGCACCGTGACGCGCGAGAAGGCGTTCCAGCTTTCATACAACGGCCTTTGGGCCGACGGCTTACCCCACCCTGGACGAAGCCATTGCCCCCGGCCATTGGCCGCGGCGAAGGCACCCAATCCCAGGGCCAGGCAGAGGCAACCCACGGCCAATCGTGGGAGAGACGGCCTGAATTGTGCGAAAGCGCTTAAACAAGCAACCGCCGCCGCAGCCACCGCCGCGCCGGGACCACCCATCCAGCCAAGCAGAAGGGGGGCCAGTATACACCCAGCCCCTGCTCCCAATAAGTCAGCGGCGTAAAGGGTTCCCACCTGCAGGTACTGGGTCAGGGCTAGACAGATGAAGATCCCTGCGGAAAGGAACGGCAGCGCGGAGAGGACATACCTGAGGGTAAGGTGCTTCAGGACAGGGGATCC
>JACPXR010000054.1 GCA_016196465.1 Candidatus Omnitrophota bacterium
TCCTCTCTTCCCTCGGGTGTCAAGGTGGTGGTGACCTATGATCGTTCGGAGCTGATCCTGCGGGCGATCGACACCTTGAAGCACCAACTCATCGAGGAGATGGTGATCGTCAGCCTCGTCATCCTCCTGTTCCTCTGGCATTTTCCCTCAGCCGTCATCCCGATCGTGACGATCCCGATTGCGGTGCTCCTGTCCTTCATTCCTCTCTACGGGCTGAAGCTCACCTCCAACATCATGTCCCTCTCCGGGATTGCCATCTCGATCGGGGTCCTCGTGGATGGGGCCATCGTCGAGATGGAGAACGCCTACAAGCGGCTCGAGATCTGGATCGAAGGTGGCCGGAAAGGGGATTTCCACGCGGTCCGGCTCAAGGCCTTGAAGGAGGTGGGGCCGTCTGTTTTCTTCTCCTTGCTTGTCATCGCGGTCTCCTTCATGCCGATCTTCACGCTGGTCGAACAGGAGGGGCGCCTGTTCAAGCCGCTGGCCTGGGCGAAGAATCTGGCGATAGCGATTGCCGCGATCTTGGCGGTGACCCTGGATCCTGCCATGCGGATGCTCTTTACCCGGATGGAGCCGATCAAGCTCAAATGGCGTTGGGCTTCCAAGGCAGCGACCGCGCTGGCCGTCGGGACCTATTACCCCGAAGAGAAGCACCCGATCAGCAAATTCCTCTTCCGTTTCTACGAGCCGGCCTGCCGGTTTGTCTTGAGGCACCGGAAGGGGACGATCCTCGCCGCCCTGGCGCTCGTCCTGACCACGATTCCGGTCTACTTGAGGTTGGGATCGGAATTCATGCCCCCCCTCTGGGAGGGAAATCTCCTTTACATGCCGACCACCCTCCCGGGAATCTCCGTCACTCAGGCCCAGGAGCTGTTGCAGACGCAGGACAAGATCCTCAAGGGCTTCCCGGAGGTGGAGCGGGTCTTCGGCAAGGCGGGCCGCATCGAAAGCTCCACCGATCCGGCCCCCTTTTCCATGATGGAGACGGTGGTGCTCCTCAAAGGCCCCCGGGAATGGCGCAAGGGGATGACCCCCGAGAAGCTGATCGCCGAGATGGATGAGAATCTGAAGATTCCGGGGACCACGAATGCCTGGACGATGCCGATCAAGAACCGGACCGACATGCTGACCACCGGCGTGCGCACCCCCGTCGGGATCAAGATACTGGGTTCGGACTTGAAGACGATCGAAGGGATCGGCATCCGGCTTGAAGCCGTCTTGAAGGACATCCCCGGCACTCGATCTGTTTACGCCGAGCGGGTGGCCGGCGGCTATTTTCTGGACTTCGACTTAAAAAGGGATGAGCTGGCCCGCTACGGGCTCTCCATCGAGGATGCCCAGATGATTGTCATGTCGGCCATCGGCGGGGAGAATATCACGACGACCATCGAAGGACGCGAACGCTACCCGGTCAACGTTCGGTACGCCCGGGAATTGCGGGACGACATTGACAAGCTGCAACGCGTCCTGGTGCCGACCCCCTTGGGCCAGCAGATTCCCCTGATCCAGATTGCCGACATCACGTTGAGATCCGGTCCGGCCATGCTGCGCAATGAGAATGGGCTCTTGGCCGGCTACGTTTTTGTGGACATGGCCGGACGCGACATCGGCGGCTACGTGACAGAGGCCAAGCGGATCGTCGCCGAGAAACTGGCTCTTCCCACCGGCTACGGGCTTCTCTGGAGCGGCCAGTACGAGAACATGCTCCGGGTCAAAGAGCGGCTGAAGATCGTGTTGCCCCTGACCCTGTTTATCATCTGTGTGCTTCTCTACATGAATACGAAGTCTGCGGTCAAGACCGGGATCGTGTTGCTGGCGGTTCCTTTTTCCCTGATCGGGGCGGTCTGGCTCCTCTGGGCCTTGGGCTACAATATCTCCATCGCCGTCTGGGTGGGGATGATCGCCCTGATGGGGTTGGACGCCGAGACCGGGGTTTTCATGCTTCTTTTCCTGGACCTGGCGTACCACGAGGCGGCGGGGAAGGGGAGGATGAAGACGCAAGCCGATCTGGAAGAGGCGATCGTCCATGGGGCGGTGAAAAGGGTGCGGCCCAAGATGATGACCGTCATGGCTGCCTTCATGGGGCTCCTTCCGATCATGTGGGCGACGGGGACCGGGGCCGACATGATGAAGCGGATCGCCGCCCCGATGGTGGGGGGGCTCTTCAGCTCCTTCATCCTGGAGCTTTTGGTGTATCCCGCGGTTTATTTCATCTGGAAGTGGAATTTTGAAATGCAACGGGAGGTCGCTTGATGGAGAGTCTCCATCCTCTGTTCGTCCATTTTCCGATCGCCCTGTTGACGGCGGCGTTTTTGATCGAGTCGGTGGCTCTTCTCTTGAAGAGGCCCGCCTGGCACCGGGTGGCCCTGTGGAACCTGGGCCTGGGGGCCCTGGGAGCGGCCCTCGCGGTGATCACGGGCCGTGAGGCGATGGCGGTGGCGAAGCACTCCCTTGAGATCCACCGGATCATGGCGCTCCACGAGCGGCTGGGGTATGGCGTGCTGGCCTTGTCAGGGGCGGTCTGCGGCTGGCGCCTTTTCTCCCAGGATCGGATGGGCCTTGTTTCGCGGCGAATTGCCTGGGGGCTCTTGGGGCTCGCCTGCGGAATGCTGGCTTTGGGTGCCCATCTGGGAGGGCGGTTGGTGTATGAGTTCGGGGTCGGCGGCGTGTACGGGCGAAGTGCCGGCGGAATTGAGGTGGTCGATCAAGGTCACAAACCAGCTCTGAAGGAGGAAGAGTCCATGAAGAAGTGGCTGTTTGCGTTGCTTGTATTGGGCGTCGGGATGTGGGCCGGTCAGGCCGTTGCGGAGGGCGGGCATGGGGAACAGGGTGCTCATGGAGCGCATGAGCACGCAGAAGCGGGTGCTAAGGCCCAAAAAGTCACCGGCGAGGTGGTGGACTTGGCCTGCTACTTGAGCGAAGGTGCCATGGGGCCAGGTCACCGGGAGTGTGCCCAGAAGTGCATCAACTCCGGGCTTCCGGTTGGAATCAAATCTGGGGATCAGCTCTACCTGGTCGTCGGCGGCGAGCACGATCCGGCCAACAAGACGCTCGCTCCCTTGGCGGCCAAGAACGTCACCGCCGAAGGGACCGTCACCGAGCGGGATGGAATACACCTTCTGGCCGTCAAGAAAGTGACAGTGAACGAATAAGGGTGTAATCTTATTATTCTCATGGGTCAGCAGCATACGAAGGAACATTGTCAGGCCTGCACCCCTCCCGCCCGCCGCCCTTGGTGGCGGGATCAAGGCCTTTGGGCGTTCACCCTCCTGGCGGCGGTACTCAGCCTGGGATCCTGGTGGCCGGCGGCCCGCCCGGTGTCGGAAGCACTCTGGGGGTATCTGAGGGCGGCCGGCTGGGCGGTCGCTTTGGGGCTTCTCTTGGGCGGGATGGTGGAGCGGTACATTCCGAAAGAGTACATCTCGCTCCTCTTGGCCGGCCGGCACCATCGGACGGTCCTGGCCTCCGCCGGCCTGGGGTTTTTGGCCAGCTCCTGCAGTCACGGGTGTCTGGCCCTCTCCATGGAGCTTTACCGGAAGGGGGCTTCAGTGCCGGCGGTGGTCACCTTCCTTTTGGCCAGCCCCTGGGCGAGCATGTCGTTGACGCTCCTCATCCTGAGCCTGATGGGTTTGAAGGGGCTCCTCATTGTGACTACCGCTCTGGCGGTGGCCGCTTCGACCGGCTTTGTCTTCCAGCAGCTGGAAAGGAAAGGGCTGATCCCATCGAACCCCCATACCCAGGCGGTGGCGGTCGGTTTTTCCATCCCGGAGGATCTGAAGGGAAGATTCCGCCGGCGGAAATGGGGGATCGGCCCGTTCCTTTCCGACCTCAAGGGGATCGCCCGGGGCAGCTGGGAGCTGGGGCAGATGGTCCTGTTTTGGGTGGCGCTCGGATTTACCTTGAGCGCCCTGTTCGGGACGCTGCTTCCCTCCGCCTGGTGGGATCGGCTCGGTCCCACCGTCGGGGGACTGCTGTTTTCCCTTCTCCTGGCCGCCGTTTTCGAGGTCTGCTCCGAAGGGACCGCTCCGCTGGCGGTGGAGCTGTACCAGAGGACCCGCGCCCTGGGAAACGCCTTCGGGTTTCTCATGGGGGGAGTGGTGACCGATTTCACGGAGCTTTCTGTCGTTTGGGCGAACTTAGGCAAGCAGGCGGTCGGGTGGCTCCTTCTGGCGACCCTGCCGCAGGTCTTTCTCTTGGGGATGCTGATGAATTGGCTGGAAAGGAGATGAGAGATGCCGATCATTACCGTCGATCTCTTTGAAGGGCGAAGCCGCGATCAGCGCTTGGCCTTCGCGAGGGCGGTCACGCAGGCGGCGGTGGAGATCTTGAAGGCGCCGCTGGACCACACGTGGGTTGTTTTCCGGGACTCGGCCCAGGATCACTGGGCGATGGGCGGGAAGCTGTGCGATGGGCGATAACCTGAACCTCCTCACCGCCGCCGCGGCCGGCGTGGTCTCTTTTCTTTCCCCCTGCGTCCTGCCGCTCATCCCCGGGTACATCTCTTTTGTCTCGGGGATCTCTCTGGGGGACCTCAAGGAGGAAGGGGTCTCACGGCAGAGGTCTCTTCGCCCCTTTTTGAGCTCTCTCTGGTTCGTCCTGGGCTTCACCGTCGTCTTTGTGGCCCTGGGGGCTTCCGCCACCGCCTTGGGACAGCTCTTCCTCCAGAAGCTTGCCCTTCTGCAGAAGGCGGCCGGGGGGGTGATCGTTCTCTTCGGCCTGCACCTCATCGGGGTCCTGCGGATCCCGTTTCTTCAGGCGGAAAAGAAGCTCGAGGTGAGGAGACGCCCCCTGACCGGGCTGGGGGCCTTCCTCGTGGGGGCGGCCTTTGCTTTCGGCTGGACTCCCTGCATCGGCCCGATCCTCGCCGGGATCCTGGCGCTGGCCTCCACCCAGGAGACCCTCCGGCAGGGGATGGGGCTTCTCACCGCCTACTCCCTGGGGCTCGGGGTGCCGTTTCTTCTGACTAGTCTCGGGATCCAGCGCTTTCTGAAGCTCTTCGCCCGGTTCCGGCGGTACCTGCGGGCCGTGGAGGTGGCCAGCGGGCTCCTTCTCGTGGCGATCGGCCTCTTGATTTTCACCGACCGGCTGACTGCTTTATCGCAGGTCCTGACCTTCTTCAACCGCTTCGCTTTGTGAGGCGGGCTCGATGATATAATATTTGCCTGTGTTGAGCGACGCGACCCCTGATGTCCAACCGTTGAACCGGACAGCCCTTTATTCCACTCAGGCGAAGCTGCACGCCAAATTCGGCGCCTTTGGAGGATGGGAGCTGCCGATTTACTACCGCTCCATCCTCGAGGAGCACGAGGCGGTCCGGACCCGAGCCGGCCTCTTCGACGTCTCCCATCTGGGGCATCTGGAGGCCGCGGGACCCTCTCCGGAGGGGGCCGGCTCCCCCCTTTCCCAACTGCAGCCCCTCGTCACCCAGGATCTTTCGAGGATCCCCTCCGGCCGGGCCTGCTACACCCCTATGCTCCGTCCGGAGGGCTCCATCCTCGATGAAATGATCCTCTACCGTCTCGACCCCCGCCGGATCCGCCTCGTCGTCAACGCCGCCAACGGGGACAAGGTTCTTTCTTGGGTGAGGTCCAACCTGAAGCCCCCCGTCGAAATCCGGGATCTGCGGGAATCGGTGGGGACCCTCGCCCTCCAGGGGCCGAAGGCGGTCCCTCTTTTTAAGCAAGCGGCCGGGGAGTCTTTTCAAGACCTTCCCCGCTACGGAGTCCGGGAGGCGCGGATCGAGGGGAAATCGTTCTGGGCGGCCCGGACCGGCTACACCGGCGAGGACGGTTTCGAGCTGTTCGTTCCCGCGGAGGATCTGGAGTTTGTCTGGAGCTCTCTCCTTGCCGCGGGGCGCCCCTTCGGGGTTCAGCCGGTCGGTCTGGGGGCGAGGGATACCCTCCGCCTCGAGGCGGGGCTTCCCCTGGGGGGCAGCGACCTGGATGAGGAGACGACCCCTCTGGAGGCGGGTCTCGAGTGGACCGTTTCCTGGGGAAAAGGGTCGTTTGTGGGGCGGGAGGCGCTGGAGCGGCAGAAGAAAGAAGGCCTCCGCCGCCGCTTGGTCGGTTTCCGTCTGAAGGCAGAGGGGATTCCCCGCCACGGTTACATGATCCTGCAGGGCGGCAAGAGGGTGGGTCTGGTCACCAGCGGCACCTTCCTCCCCAGCCGCCGTTTTGGAATCGGGATGGGCTACGTTCCCCCGGGGCTCTCTGTCCCGGGGACTCGGATTGAGATTCAGATTCACGGCCGCGATGTTCCCGCGGAGGTGGTTCAACTGCCATTTTACCGGAGAGGATGAATGCCTGATCTTCAATCGTTGAAGTTCACCAAGACGCACGAGTGGGTCCGCCTGGAGGGGTCCAGGGCGGTGGTGGGAATCACCCGGCACGCCGAGGAGGAGATTTCAGACGTCGTTTTCGTGGAAATCCCCAAGGTCGGAAAGCAGGTCTCTCAGGGGGATGAGGTGACGGTGGTCGAGTCGGTGAAGGCGGCCTTCTCGATCTACGCCCCGGTGACCGGAACGGTGGCCCTCGTCAATGACAAGTTGAGCAAGGATCCGGGATTGATCAACCGCTCCCCCTATGAGGAGGGGTGGATCTTCGCTTTGGAGCCGGCGGGACAGGCAGGGCAGGGACTTCTTTCCCACGAGCAGTACGAAGAGTGGGTCAAGGGCGGCGGCCACTAATGGATTTCGTTCCGATCACCGAAGAAGACCGCCGGGTGATGCTCAAGGCCATGGGGGCCGCTTCCTTTGAAGATTTGCTTTCCCGGATCCCCAAGTTCATTCCCCGGGCCGACCTCAACGTCCCTCCGGGACTTTCCGAATCTTCGCTTCTGCGCCTGACAGGGGAGCTCGCCCGCCGGAACGTCACGACCCAGTCCCACGTCTCGTTTCTGGGGGCCGGCTCCTACGAGCATCTCATCCCGAGCGTCGTCCGGTACATCACCTCCCGCGGGGAGTTCCTCACGGCCTACACCCCCTATCAGGCGGAGGCCTCCCAGGGGACCCTTCAGGCGATGTACGAATATCAAAGCCTGATCTGCGAGCTGACCGGGATGGAGGTGGCCAACGCTTCCCTCTACGACGGTGCCAGCGCGCTGGCCGAGGGATGCCTCCTTGCCCTTCGGGAGACCGGGCGGGGAAAGCTCTGCGTCGCCCGCACCGTCCACCCCGAGTACCGGAAGACCGTCTCCACCTGTTTGAAACATTCCGGCGTCCAGATCGAGGAGCTCTCCTTCAAAGAGGGGGCCACCGACCTTCAAGGCGCTGAATCTCAGATTGGGCCTGACACCGCCGCCGTCGTCGTCCAGATGCCCAATGCCTTCGGCTGTCTCGAGCCGGTGAAGGCCCTGGAGAAGGCCGCCCACGCCGCGGGGGCCCTCTTCCTTGTCGTGGTCAATCCGATCTCCCTGGGGATCCTCCAGGCTCCCGGTTCCTACGGAGCCGACGTCGTGGTGGGAGAGGGCCAACCCCTGGGCACCGACCTCCAGTACGGCGGGCCTTACCTGGGGTTGTTCGCCTGCCGGGAGAAGTTCCTGCGCAAAATGCCGGGCCGCGTGGTCGGAATGACCCGGGATGCCCACGGCCGGCGGGGTTTTGTCCTCACCCTGCAGACGAGGGAACAGCACATCCGCCGCTCCAAGGCCACCTCGAACATCTGCACGAACGAGGCGATGATGGCCCTGGGGGCGGCCGTCTATCTGGCGAGTCTTGGAAAGGAGGGGATGAGGGAGCTTGCCCTCCAGAACCTTTTCAAGGCCCGCTACTGCTTTGAGGAGCTGACCCAGAAGACGTCGCTGAGGCCCCTTTTGAAGGGTCCTTTCTTCAACGAATTTGCGGTGACTGCGCCAAGAGACCCGGAGCGGTTGAATGAGGCCCTCTTGAAGGAAGGATTCTTAGGGGGCTTTCCCCTGAAGCGGTGGGAGCCCAATTTGGCGAATGGGTGGCTCCTCTGTGTGACCGAGGCCCGGACCAAAGAGGAGATTGATCGCTTTGTGGAGGCGGTGAAGAAGTGTCTACGGTGAGAGAGCCCCTCTTAAGGGAGACAGCCTCCCCGAAGGTGCCGCACTCGCCCGGCCGGATCTTGGAGCCGGTCTTGAATGATATCAGTCGACCCGGCCGGCGGACTTTTGTCCTGCCGCCCTTGGATGTGCCGGCAGTTCCCGCGGAACAGCTCCTCCCGCCGGAGCTGATCCGCCGGGAGCCGGTGCCTCTTCCCGAGGTGAGCGAGCGGGAGCTCATCAAGCATTACATGCGCCTGGCCCATCTGAACTTCTCCGTCGAGACCAACTTCTATCCCCTGGGCTCCTGCACGATGAAATACAATCCCAGGGTCAACGAGGAGATCGCCGGGCTCGCCGGGTTTTCGAAAGTTCATCCCTACACCCCTGAAGAGGGGGTTCAGGGGCTTCTCCAGCTTCTCTACGAGTTGGAACAGCTTTTCAAGGAGATCCTCGGGATGGATGCCATCACTCTCCAGCCGGCGGCGGGGGCGCAGGGGGAATTCACCGCCCTCCTCATGGCCAAGGCCTATCACCAGGCGAAAGGCAAGCCCCGCAGCAAGGTGGTGGTCCCAGACTCCGCCCACGGCACCAATCCCGCCAGCGCTGCTTTGTGCGGCCTCGAGGTGGTGGAGATCAAGTCCAACCAGCGAGGGAGAACCTCTCTGGACGCCCTGGCTTCCGCGATCGATCAGGAAACTGCGGTCTTCATGGTCACCAATCCCAACACCTTGGGGCTCTTTGAGGAGGAGATCCTGGAGATCGCCGCCCTTGTCCATGAAAAAGGAGGGCTCATGTATCTGGACGGGGCCAACCTGAACGCCCTCTTAGGTCTCTACCGCCCCGGCGACATGGGCTTCGACATGGTCCATGTGAACATCCACAAGACCTTCTCGATCCCGCACGGAAGCGGCGGCCCGGGTGGAGGCCCGGTGGGGGTCAAAGCCCCTTTGAGGTCTTTCCTGCCGGGTCCCGTGGTGGTTGAGAAAGAAGGCCGTTTCCGGCTCGATTCTCCCGGTCCCGCCTCCGTCGGGCGGGTCCGCTCCTTCTTTGGGAATGTGGGGGCCCTGGTGCGGGCCTATGCCTACCTCCGGGCGCTGGGCAGGGGGGGCCTGAAGCGGGTGGCGGAAGGGGCGATCTTGAACGCCAACTACCTTAAGGCCCTCTTGAGAGGGCATTACCCGATTCCGATCGATGAGCCGTGCATGCACGAATTTGTGGCCTCGGCGAGCCAGATGAAGGCGCGATGCGGCGTCAAGGCGATGGACATCGCGAAACGCCTTCTCGACTACGGCTTCTATGCCCCGACGATCTGTTTTCCCCTGATTGTCGAGGAGGCCCTGATGATTGAGCCCTCGGAGACAGAATCGAGGGAGGTCCTCGAGTCTTTCGCCGAGGCCCTCATCGCCATCGCCGAGGAAGCCCAGGAACACCCCGACAAAGTTCGTTTGAGCCCCCATCGGATGCCGGTAGCCCGGCTGGATGAGGTGACTGCCGCTCGGGAGCCGAACCTGCGATGGAAATCTGGCGCCTGATCATCGATCCCCCCGGCTCGCCGTCGGATCAGATGGCCCGGGATGAGGGGCTTGCGCGGGAAGTTCTCCACCGCTCTCATCCTCCCACCCTCCGGGTCTACCGTTGGAGTGCCCCAGCGATCACCATGGGCCGGCGTCAGAATCTTGACGATCTTCCCGCTGAGCTGTTGCGGAAGAATCTGCCGATTTTTCACCGCCCGACGGGAGGGGGGGCCGTTCTCCATCGGAGGGATGAGCTCA
>JACPXR010000055.1 GCA_016196465.1 Candidatus Omnitrophota bacterium
CCCCACCAACCCACCAACCCACTAACCCACGAACCTCCCTTCAGCCAAGTCGATGGCCTGGAGCATGCCACGCGCTTTGTTCAACGTCTCTTGGTACTCGCGGGCAGGCTGCGAATCTGCCACGATCCCTGCCCCCGCCTGAATGTTGGCACGCCGGCCCTTGATCAGGATGGTGCGGATCGTAATGCAGGTATCCAAATTGCCCGAGAAGCTGAAGTAGCCGACCGCCCCGGCGTAGGGGCCGCGGGAGTCCGGCTCCAGCTCGTTGATGATCTGCATCGCCCGGACCTTGGGCGCCCCGGTCACGGTGCCGGCCGGGAAGGCGCAGCGCAGCACGTCGAAGGCGCTCTTCCCCTTGGCGAGCTTCCCCGTCACGTCGCTGACCAGGTGCATCACGTGGGAGTAGCGCTCCACCATCATCAGGTCGTTCACCTTGACCGACCCGTACTGGCAGACCCGGCCGATGTCGTTGCGGCCCAGGTCCGCCAGCATCAGATGCTCCGCCCGCTCCTTGTCGTTGCGCTTCAGGGCCTCCTCGATCTGCCGGTCGGCGAGCGGGGTCTTTCCCCGGCGCCTCGTCCCGGCGATCGGGCGGACCTCCACCTTTCCATCCTCGCACCGGACCAGGATCTCCGGCGAGGAGCCGACAAGCTGGAAGGCCCCCAGATTCAGGTAGAACATGTAGGGGGAGGGATTCACCGACCTCAAGGCCCGGTAGATCTCGAAGGCGGAGCAGGAGATCGGGACCTGGAACCGCTGCGACAGGACCGCCTGGATGATCTCCCCCCGGCCGATCTCCCGCTTGGCCTTTCGGACCGCCGCCAGGAACGCCGCCCGGCTCATGTTGGAGCGGACCTGAACCTTCTTTAACGGACGGTGGCCCGCCGGGGGCGAGTACCAGAGGGGGGAGCGAAGCTGCCGGATCACCCGATCCACCCGCTCGGAGGCGGCGCCGTAGGCGGCGCGGGCCCTCTTCTCAAGGCTCGCCGCGGACCCGGCCGGGATAAGAGCGTTGGCCACCACCTTCATCACCCGCTCGATGTGGTCGAAGACCACCAGGGTGTCGCTGAAGAACCAGACGTTGTCCGGAACGTTGAGCAGATCCGGCTTCGGCTCGCCCACCGGCTCCAGGAACCGGACATTCTCATAGCCGGCGTAGCCGACGAACCCGCCGGCGAAGCGGGGCAGCCCCGCCACCGGGACGTACCGGTAGGGGGCGAGCAGATCCTCCAGCTCCTTCAACGGATCGGTGAGGGTGGTCCAGGACTTGCTCTCCCGCCCTTTCTTCAGCCAGATCTCCCGGCCCCGGGATTCCAGGGTGAGGCTCGGGGAGAAACCGATGAAGGAGTACCGCCCCAGCCGCTCCCCATGCTCCACCGACTCCAGCAGGTAGGCCGGCCCGCGGCCCTCGAGCTTCAGATACGCCGACAGCGGCGTCTCGAAATCGGCCAGGATCTCCCGGTAGACCGGGATCAGATTCCCACGCCTGGCGAGCCGGAGGAACTCCTCAAAGGATGGCCGGTAGCTCATCGTCGAGAACCTGATGGGGTCTGACCCTTCGGGGTCAGACCCCGATAGACCTTATCCGGGTCGAAGAGTTTCCGCCCAACGACCTTCCAATCTCTCTCGGCATCCAGTCGACGGTAGAAACAGCTCCGGTATCCCGCGTGGCAGGCCCCACCCGTCTGGGTCACCTTCAGGAGCAGGGTGTCCCCATCGCAGTCCAGGGCGACCCCCCGGACCCGCTGGAAATGGCCGGAGGTCTCCCCCTTGAGCCAGATCCTCCGCCGGGAGCGGGAATAGAAATGGGCCTTGCCGGTCCTGAGCGTCTTCAAGAGGGCCTCCCGGTTCATGTAGGCCACCATCAGGACCTCCTTGGAGACGGCATCCTGGATCACCGCCGGAACCAGGCCCTGGGCGTCAAACTTGATCTCATCGACCCACGTCCTACTCATGGTTTTACCGGATCCTCCAGTCCCCTTATTCTAATCGTCCTGTGCCCCGGCGTGGTGGGGAAGGTCTTCGAGGCGTACGTTCAGCAGCGTACGCCGGCCGCTTACAGGCTCTTCTGGTGCTACGGACCCCAAAAAGGCCAAATCACCCTCATCGCCATCACCCCGCATCCGTAGACCGGAGTTCATAATCGCACGGGGATGCCGCGGGAGCTCAAGTACTGTTTCGCCTGAGGGATGGTGTATTTCCTGTAATGGAAGATCGAGGCGGCCAGGACCGCGTCGGCCCTACCCTTCGTCAGCCCATCCGCCAGATGCCGGAGATTGCCCGCTCCACCGGAGGCGATCACCGGGATCGGCACCGCCCGCGCCACCGCCCGGGTCAGCTCCAGGTCGTAGCCCCGCTTCGTGCCGTCCCGGTCCATCGAGGTGAGCAGGATCTCGCCGGCCCCGCGCCGGGCCGCCTCCTTCGCCCATTCAACCGCCTCCCGTCCCGTGGCCGTCTGGCCCCCGTGGATGTAGATCTGCCATCTCGGACGGACCGCATCAGCGGAAACTTTTTTCGCGTCGATCGCCACCACCACGCACTGGCTGCCGAATCGGCGGGCCGCCTCGGTGATCAGCCCCGGATTCTTGACCGCCGCCGTGTTGATCGACACCTTGTCGCACCCCTGAGCCAGCAGCCGCCGGATCTCCTCAACGGAGCCGATCCCTCCCCCGACGGTGAACGGGATGAAGAGGACCTTCGCCACCGCCCTGGCCAGCCTCACCCGGGTGGCCCGGGCCTCGGCGGAGGCGGTGATGTCCAGGAAAACCAGCTCGTCGGCCCCCTCCTCCTCGTAGCGGCGGGCCGCCTCGACCGGATCGCCGGCATCCTTCAGCCGGAGGAACCGGACGCCTTTGACGACCCGGCCGGCTTTTGTATCGAGGCAGGGGATGATTCTTTTGGCGAGCATAGCTCCAGCGCCTTCGGCAAATCCAGCTTTTCCTCGTACAGGGCCCGGCCGACCACCACCCCGCTCAACCCGGAGGGGATCAGCTCCTTCAGCTTCACCAGGTCCTCCAGCGAGCTGATCCCCCCGGAGGCGAAACAGGCGGCCGATCCCTGGGTCAGCTTCAGGATCTCCTTGAGGGTCTCGACGGAGGGGCCGGTCATCGTCCCGTCCCGGCTGGCGTCGGTGTAGATCAGGGTCTTCACCCCCTGATTGACGAGGCGCCGGATCAGGGCCTCCGGTTTCATCCATTCCTTCCGGACCCATCCCTCGATGGCCACCCGGCCACCCTTCACGTCCACCGCCACGGCGATCCGCTCCCCGTGGGCCTTGAGGGCCCTCGTGACGAAGGCCTCATCCAGGCAAGCCTTCGTGCCGAGGATCACCTGCGCGACGCCGGCCTCCAGGATCTGCGCGATCGCCGCCACGGTGCGGATCCCCCCGCCGGCCTGAACCGGCACCTCGACCGCCTTGGCGATCTTGGCGATCGCCTCCAGATGCCGCGGCGTGCCGGTCAAGGCCCCGTCCAGGTCGATCACGTGCAGCCGCCGGGCGCCGGCGGCCGCCCACTTCCTCGCCACCGCCACCGGATCGTCTGCGTAGACCAGCTCCTCCGAGAAGTCTCCCCGGACCAGCCGGACCACCTTGCCCCCTTTGAGGTCAATCGCGGGAATGATCAGCATGACTCCACCACCCTGAGGAAATTCCTGAGCAGGGTCAAGCCCCACCGCTGGCTCTTCTCAGGATGAAACTGAGTCGCCCAAAGCCGGTCCCCGTTTGAAACGATGGAAGGAAAGCGGCAGCCGTACTCTGTCGTCGCCAGGATCATCTGTTTCTCCTTCGGATCCGCATAGTAGCTGTGCACGAAATAAACGAACGCCCCATCGGGCAACCCATCCAACAAGGAATCTCGAACTCCGAACCCGGAGCCGCGAACCTTCTTGATCTGATTCCAGCCCATGTGAGGGACCTTGAGCCCCTTCGACCGGGGGAGCCGGCGAACCCGGCCCGGCAGGACCCCCAGGCCCTTGACCCCCGGAGACTCCTCGCTCGCCTCAAAGAGAAGCTGCAATCCGAGGCAAAGCCCGAGGAACGGCTTCCCCTCCCGGATCGACCCGACGATCGGGTCCCGAAGCCGCCGGACCTTAAGCTCCTCCATCGCCTCCCCGAAGGCCCCGACGCCGGGGAGGATCAACGCGCCGGAGCGGGCCACCACCTTCGGATCCGAGGTGACCCTGGCCGACCCTCCCAAGAACGCCACCGCCTTGGCCACCGAGGCGAGGTTCCCCATCCCGTAATCAACGATCGCGATCATAGACGGTGGGCGCCGACGGCGCTCAAATCCTGCGGACCGCCCGCGAAGATCTTCATGGCGATCAAGTCTTCGACGCCGATAAAACGAACCGGTTTATCCATGAATTCGGCTTCAACCGCCCGGGAAAACGTGCCCTCCGCCATCCCCCGGACATTCATCAACAGATCAACCCGATTCCCAAAACCATCCTCCACAATCATCACGGCACCGATCGGATCGCCCTGCTCTCCCCTTCTGTGAACGCTCTTAAAACCCGCCTTGCGCAGCTCTTCCATCAGCGTCGCGGCGCTCACCCCGGCGGATTGCAGGGAGATAACGGCATCCGCGTCCACGCTGGCCCTCACAACACCGTAAAAGGAAGCGGCAAAGGCGCCAACGACGGCATAGGGGACACGGTGTTTATTCAGGATGCCGATCACGTCCAACAAGAGGAGGGCGGACTGACCCGGGCCCTTCGCCTGCGTCATTTTTGAGGCGACTTTTTCTTAGAAGGAAGAGCACCTGACCGATATCTGACGCCGGCCAGATAAATCCGATGCAGGAGTTGGGAATGATGGAAGTGCGCAAGAAGCCGCTCTTCAGGCCGCATGCGCCCTGTAAGCCGAACGACCTCTTCCCGGGCTTTCCTTAGAATTGCCGACTCTCTCATTCAGCACCTCTTCCAATAGGCAGTATACCATCCCCCTGCGGCTCACCGTCTCCCCTTGGCCGAGGGACCGCCTTGGCCACCGAGGCGAGGTTCCCCATCCCGTAGTCAACGATCGCGATCATCCCCACCCTCTCCTTGCGAATCCCTGACATTCATCCGCCAGCCCCAGCTTCGGATGAACATGTTCTTCAAATATCAATTCTCTCTATAAAATCTCTCAATAAGACCATCCAATATCTTATTTGCCTCAATCCAATCGACATTATTTACCTCAGTAACAAATCTTTCAAATACAGACTCCGCATCCTTGATATCACTCATAATTGCTTGAAGTTGCACTACAGCTGGGTATCTCAACTTCTGGATGTCCGTTCGAACGAAAGTTATGCCGCTAAGTAATTTATCCACCTTCGCAATAAACTCAATGGACGGTAACAACGAAACCTGGGAGGTCTTCCGCATAATTCGAAGGATTTCAACTCCCCAAAAAGTCAATCTTGACCGAATCTCTCCGCGGAGTTGCTCGAACTGCATTCTTTTCTCAGACCATCTATTTATGACTGAAAAAAACAAGCTGGTGGCGGAGACATAAAAGCTTAAGGTGGAAATCCCAAGCGCAAACTTTGATATGGTGGAAGTATCAAAGTTCATTTAATCCTTGCCCATCAGTAGGAATTACCGTACCGGATTCAAAAAGGACATGTACCATTTAAGCTGTTGCCAAACGATTTAGCTCCTCATCCGGAACCAGAAGAACGTGGCAGCGAAGAGCTTTGGCGGCGCGAACAACGGAAGAGATCCGTGGGTCATGCTTCAAAGCTTCCGTACGTGCCACATGGGGCTGAGGAACTTTGATCTTCTTTGCCATGGCACGCTGAGACAATTCCCGCCGCCGACGCATAATCGCCAGCTGAGTCGAAATGGGCAGCGACACAAAAACCTTGGCGTGTTCCAATGCTGCTTCGGGATGTGTTTCTAGCAGTCCATGAAGTTGCTTGTCAAATCCCTTCATCAGACGAACTGAACCTTGAGCTCCTTACCCAATGCATGAGCTAGTTTAATCAGGGTCCGCAAGGAGTAGCTGGTGTTGTGGGGATCCTCCAGACGGGAGACCGTCTGCTGGCTCGTATGGAGGAGCCGGGCCAG
>JACPXR010000056.1 GCA_016196465.1 Candidatus Omnitrophota bacterium
GAACGCCTTCAACCTGGGGCTCCACGTCGTCCAGAGCCCGGAGGCCGTCCTCGACGCCATCTACGACAAGGATCCGCAGGGCCGGGTCGCCTGCGAGACCTTGCTCACCACCGGCCTCGTCATCGTCGCCGGGGAGATCACGACGAGCTGCTACGTGGAGGTTCCCAAGGTGGTGCGGGAGGTGATCCACGACGTCGGCTACAACGACCTGGAGGGGGGCTTCAACTACAAGACCTGCGGGGTGGTCACCGCCATCCAGGAGCAGTCGCCGGACATCGCCCTGGGGGTCGACACCGGCGGGGCCGGCGACCAAGGGATGATGTTCGGCTACGCCACGAACGAGACGCCGGAGTACATGCCCCTTCCCATCATGCTGGCCCACCGGCTCGTCCGGCGGCTGGCCGAGGTGCGCAAGAACCGGACCCTTCCTTATCTCAGGCCGGACGGGAAATCCCAGGTTTCGGTGGAGTACATCGACGGCAGGCCCTCCAAGGTGACGGGGATCGTCATCGGCGCCCACCACAGCCACCGGGTCTCCACGCCGAAACTCCGCCGGGACATCCGGGAGGGGGTGATTGACCCCATCATCCCCAAAGAGTTCTTAAGCCGAGACACGAAATACTTCATCAACGCCACCGGCCGCTTCGAAGTGGGGGGCCCGATGGCCGACACCGGGGTGACCGGCCGGAAGATCATCGTCGACACCTACGGCGGCTTCGGCCGGCACGGGGGAGGGGCCTTCAGCGGGAAGGACCCCACCAAGGTGGACCGCTCCGCCAGCTACATGGCCCGCTACATCGCCAAGAACATCGTCGCCGCCAAACTGGCCGACCGGTGCGAGCTCCAAGTGGCGTACTGCATCGGGGTCCGGGAGCCGGTCTCCGTGATGGTGAACACCTTCGGGACCGGAAAGGTCCGGGATGAAGCGCTGGTGGAGGCAGTCCGGAAGAGCTTCGACCTGACGCCCCCCGGGATCATCCGGGACCTCAAGCTCAGGCGCCCCATCTACCGGAAGACCGCCGCCTACGGCCATTTCGGCCGGAACGAAAACGGCTTCACCTGGGAGGAGCTGGACAAGGCCGACCTCCTTCGCAAGGCGGTCCGGTGAATCAACTGGCCAAGGGGGGCCTCGCCCGCGTCGAATGGGCGGGCCGCTTCATGCCGGTCCTGGACCAGATCCGGGAGCGGTTCTCCAAAGAAAAGCCGCTCAAAGGGCTCCGGATCGGCTGCTGCCTTCATGTCACCACTGAGACGGCGCAGTTGGCCGCCACCCTTCGCTCTGGCGGGGCCGAGGTCGCGATCTGCGCCTCGAACCCTCTTTCCACCCAGGATGACGTGGCCGCCGCGCTTAAGACGCAGGGGTTCGCCGTCTTCGCCCGAAAAGGGGAAAACCGGACCACCTATTACAAGCACATCACCTCCGTCCTCAACACCCGCCCCCACATCACGATGGATGACGGGGCGGACCTCGTCTCGGCGATCCATCAAAAACGGCGGGACCTGGCCAAGGGCACCCTCGGCCCCACCGAGGAGACCACGACCGGCGTCATCCGCCTGAAGGCCCTGGCCAAGGCGGGGAAGCTCCTTTTCCCCGCAGTGGCGGTGAACGATTCCCAGACCAAGTTCATGTTCGACAACCGCTACGGCACCGGCCAATCGACGTTGGACGGGATCCTCCGGGCCACCAACGTTCTGATTGCCGGGATGAAGGTGGTGGTCTGCGGCTACGGCTGGTGCGGCCGGGGGGTGGCGATGCGCTTCAGGGGGCTGGGGGCCCACGTGATTGTCTGCGAGGTGAACCCGGTCCGGGCCCTCGAGGCGGTGATGGACGGCTTTGAGGTGATGCCGCTCGCCCAGGCCGCCGCCAAAGGGGACCTCTTCATCACGGTGACCGGAGACATCCGCGTGATCTCGGCGGAGATCTTCAAACGGATGAAGTGCGGGGCGATCGTGGCCAACAGCGGCCACTTCAACGTGGAGATCGACCTGGAAGCCCTCAAAAAATTAAGTCGCCGCGTCCGGGAGGTGAAGCCGCAGGTGATGGAGTATGAGCTTAAAAGGAGCGGCAACTGCATCCTGGTCTTAAGCGAAGGACGCCTGGTGAACCTCTCCTGCGCCGAAGGCCACCCGGCTGCCGTCATGGACATGAGCTTCGCCAACCAGGCCCTCTCCGCCGAGTGGCTCGCCAAGAACCACAAGAAGCTTACCCCCCAGGTCTACCGCCTGCCCGAGGAGATCGATCAGAAGATCGCCCGGTTGAAGCTCAAGACCCTGGGGATCGGATTCGACCGCCTCAGCCCCGAACAAAAGAGGTACCTCGCCAGCTGGGAATCCGGCACGTAGAGATGAAGATGGTTCGCAAGACCCTCCAGGGGGCCCTGGCCGATTTAAAGGCGGGCCGCACGTTGAGTCTGCGCGAATACTTGCGTGGCAAGCGTTCGCCCTTTGCCTATCCGTAGGACTTTCCCTGCCCGCGCCGGCCCATGCCATGCGCGTCGAAGCCGGTCTTGAAAGCTCCGCCGCCGACGATCTAACAAATGCCCTGAGCGAGCCTGGAAGGCGAGTCAAACGGGCCGGGGCGGAGGACGCAGTGCGGGTGGTGCAAAGTTTCTATAAAGGGCGGGGAATTAACCGGCAGCTTGAGCAGCTCCTGAATGACCCCCGCCTGGGCGGAATTCCTCCCTTGGATCATTCCTTCATCCTATACATCCTTCAAGAGGTGCTGCAGGACATCAACGAGTGGGGTTACCAGCGCCAGCGAGGATTCCGAACTTCCCTGACCGCCCGACGGGTACCTCATTCCAATCAGATTGAAGTGAAGGTTCAGGATCAAGTGGCCCGGTATCAACACAGCAAGCACCTCGATCCCAAACCGTTCCATTTTAGCCAAATGCCACTGCCTCCCCAGAATGTTGAAGAGTGGGCGGGTATCGTCGAAGAACACCTTCGTTTGACTGGACGAGAAGGCGGATTGGGTTCTCGCATCGTTCGGGGGGCCTTGAGCGAATGGCGTTTCACTCTGGAAGAGTCATTCGATCCAGATTTTGGAAACCGTTATCTATTCACCTTTCCCCTCCATTTCGCCAACGGTACCGAGCCTGCCGCCCGCCTGCCGGACGGGCAGGGACAGGCAGGGCTGGAGGAACCTCCAGATAGGAACCGACGGGTCCAGATTCTGCATATGCAAATCGCACCGCGCCTTCGGGAGGCCTGGTTTGGCTCTCGTAGCCAGGAGACCCCACCCCCGGCTCATCGGCTGAGGGGTATTTTCCAGGAGTTAGAACGAGGGTTGCCCCGAGGCATGGCCAGTTTGACCCAGAAGGAGCTGCTGGCCCTCTATGGTCTGTCTTCCTCGTTTGACATCGTGGGAGATGAGCAGGAACTCGCGATGGCCATTGCCCCCGATGTTTTTGCCTCCTTGTTTTTAGCCGTCCAGATGGACATGCCTTTTGGGGATGATCAGATCCTGGAAGGCATCCAGTGGGAGGAGGTTTCCCATTTGTTGGGGGAGGGTCGCGGCTTGAATCTGGAGGGGCAGCGAACGGTTGCGCTGGAGTTCATTCAGCGGGCGAAAGCCCTTGTCGGTCTCGCCGCCGGCATGGAGGAGGCGATGGCTCTCACGGAAACGCCAGAACCGGTTGCGGCAGCGGACCGGTTTGTTCCCGTCGCCGTTGAGAACAAGGTTCTGATCTTGGGGCCGAGAGCCCTGGGGGCCCTCAAGGCCGCCTCGTACCTCAAACCCACCGACGCCCCAGTTCTTCCGATCGTCCTCGTGGTGGAAAACGCCGATCAGAAAGACAAGGTGAAGGCCTGGGCTCGGGACCTCCTTCTGCCGATTGAGGAAGTGGTCGACGCCTCCCTGCTCTATGGGGGCGACGCTGAGAAAGCCCTCAAGGCGGTGAGTCGCTATTACGCCAGCGAGAGGGGGATGTCCCCGATCGTGGCCCGGACCCTGAAGGATCTGCCGGAGATCGCCCGGCTGCTGGGTGTCCCTGAGCCCGAAGCCTTCGCCCGCCAGGCGGAGTTCGAGGCCCTGCGGGATCTGGCAAGCTACAACCTGTAACTCCCCTTTCCCTCTTCGCCTGATCTCACGCGAGGCGGCGTAGGGCTATCTACCTAGAACGGCCTCGGCAAGCGTGTGGAGGGGCACGTTCACGTGAGGGCCGACCTTCCGGATGAGATCCAGATCTTCCGTGACGAGAGGAGAGCGGCACTGTTGGGCCAAAGCGAGGTAACAGGCGTCATAAACGCTGATGTGGCAGCGTATCCCCAGAAGCAGGGCCTCTTGGATGATTAGCTGTGCGGGAATCACCTCGAGATCCAGCTCCATCAAAGTCTCCAGGGCACCCTGGGCCTGCCGCGAGGGAGTGCGATGGTGGACCACATACTTCCAGAGGGTATTGGCGCACTCGACATAGAGGAGATCCGGCGCGTAGAAGACCGGTGCCTTAGGCCCTTTCAAGTGGCCGAAGAAGATCCGCGCGTAGTCGGTCCCCGCTTCTTCCACCAGCAGCTTCAGAGTTGCGCTGGCGTCTACAACGAAGGAGCCGCTCAACGGCGGCGGTCCGCCTTGAGGAGCTCAAGACTGGAGGGAACCCTCTGACCCGCGGGCCGGAGACGAAAACGATCCAGAGCGGCCAACACTTGGGTCTGTGACCTGCGCGGTTTACTCATCTCCCGCTCGAGCAGCACGACTGCCTCGGCGCTTAAGGATCGGCGGTCTTCCTGCGCAAGCCTCGCCAGCCGACGATACAAGGAATCGGGGAGTGATCGAATGTAAAGCGTCGCCATGGGGATTCCTCCTCTCAACGTCAAATCTACCACAATTTGTTTCAAAGTGAAACAATTTTATTGCACATCCGCTCAGGCGAGGCGCCTCCAGGCCTCTCGGATTCCAAAGAGGGAAAACACAATCGGGGTCGCCCAGGCGGCCGCCATCGGCGGCAGCCACCCCCCCTTGCCCAGCGCGATGAGGATGGCGTTGGCCGCGTAGAAGACCAGCCCCAGGCCCAATCCAAGACTCAACCCCAGGACCGTTCCCCCCCGCACCGACTGGATGGCGAAGGGGATCCCGATCAAGGTGAGGACGAGGCAGGAGAAAGCGGAGGCGGTCTTGGCGTACAGATCCACCCGGAGCTTCCGGACCGTTGAGCCCCCCGCCCCCTGAAGCCGCTCGATGTATCGGGCAAGGTCCTGGGAGTTCATGAAGTCGGCCTGAGATTCCGACTTGGCCAGGATCTCCGGGCGGTCCCCTGCTTGGATGAGCTTCGCCTTGAAAGGGACCGGCCGGCCGACGGTCATCCCCTTCTCATCAAACTGAAGGATGGTGCCGTTTGAGAAGCGCCAGGCGCTCCCCGTCCAGAGGGCCGACTCGGCGGTGATCTTCCGCAGGAGGCGCAGGTTTTTCCCGTGCTGGAGGATGACGATCCCCTCCATCGTTTTGTCCACGGGGTCGAACGATTTGGCGTAGAGGAGGGTGTGTCCCTGGCCGTAGGCGGCTAGGTGCTGGATCGTCTTGAGGATCTTGTGGGGTTTTTTCGGATCCGAGGGGCGCTCCAGCTGGTTCACCTTGATCGAGTGGGTGGTCAAGGCGGCCTGAGGGGCGAGGGTTTCGTTGACGAGCAGCACCCCGACCGACACGAGGAGCCCCATCCACAAGAGGGGGCTCACGATGTGGTACGGGTCGATCCCCGCCGAGCGCATCGCCATGAGCTCCTGGTGGCGGTTCAAGTTTCCCAGCGCGTAGAGGGTGGCCATGAGGCAGGCGAAGGGGGCCACCTGCACGAAAACGAGAGGCACCATCGTCCCGTAGTAGGTGAGGATCAAACCCGGGGGGACCCGGTGGCGGAGGATCTCATCGAGGTGTCCCAGGAGGTCCATGACGAGGTAGAGCCCCACGAAGATCGTCAGGCACCAGACCAGAGGCCCCAGGTAGCTCCGGAGAGTGTACCGCTCCAGAATCCTCACCGGCGGTCGGCCCTCCAGATGAGGAGGGCTCCGAGGATCCCAAAAAAGAGGTTTCCCATCCACATCGCCGGCTGAGAGGGAACGATTCCCTTCTGGGCGAGACCCTGCCCCAGCACGAGAAAGAGGTAGTACCCGAGGAAGATGAGGACCGACAGCCCCAATCCCACCGAACGCTGGGCCCGGCGGGTGGTGATCCCCAGGGGAAGCCCGATGAGGACGAAGACGAGCGGCGAGAAGGCCATGCTGAGGCGGCGGTCCGCCTCTATCCTCAGGGGGGCGGGATCGATTCCCTCGGCCTGGAGGCGCCGGGTTTCCGCTTCCAGCATCTGAAGGGTCATGTCCTTGGGTTTTCTACTGAGGGTGGCCGGGTCCTTTCCCTCCTTCAGGGCGAGATTCATCGCGTAGGTGGCGAACTCCAGCTTGTAGAACTTCGTGGGCTCCTTGGGGTCCGGCTCGTCGGCGGAGCCGTCGAAAAGCTTCAAAACCACCCGGCGCTGGTCGGGAACGGGGATGAACTCCCCCCTCTCCGCCACGATCGTGCGGGTGGGGTATCCCTCCCTCGGCTCGTAGATCCGGACCTTGGTGAGCCGGTTGCCCTCCACCCGGTAGACAAAGAGGATGTAGGGTTTGAATTCCTTGATGAAGGTTCCCGCTTCGAGGAAGGCGGTCGGATTCCGGACCCCGATCTCCACGAGGATCTGGCGGGTGGCGTAATGGCTCCAGGGAACGATCCGGTCGTTGATGGGAACCAGCGCCAAGCTCATCAAGGCCCCCACCACCAGAACCGGCGAAGCGACCGCCCAGAGACTCACCCCCGAGGTCCTCATGGCAAGGATCTCCCGGTCGCTGGAGAGCTTGCTGAAGGCCAGCAGCGTCCCCGTGAGGACCGCCATGGGGAGGGTATGGCTCATCAGGGCCGGAACGAGAAGCCCGAACATCTTGAGGATCGCCAAGGGGGAGACCCCCTTGTTCACCAGAAGGTCCGCCAGCTTCACGAGGTTTCCCACGAGGAGGATGAAGGTGAACAAAACCAACGCCATGGCGGTGGGCTGGAGGAGCTCTCTTAAGATGTAGAGCCGGATCAGTCGCACTTTATGCCTATCCGCGGGCCAGAGTGACCGCCGCCACCCGGGAAACCCCCGTCTTCTTCAATACCTGCGCGCAGGCCTCGAGGGTGGCCCCCGTGGTGAAGACATCATCGACGAGAAGGACCGAGGAGGCCTGGACCACCGCCCCGGGCCGCAGAGAGAACGCCCCCCGGACGTTTTCCAGGCGCTCCAGGCGGGAGAGCCCGGTTTGGGGGGGAGTGGGCTTTCTCCGTTCCAGAACGTCCCCCCGGCAGGGAAGTTTGAGCGCTTGGGCGAGGGGCTGGGCCAGGGCCTGCGCCTGGTTGAAGGTCCGCTCCCTCAGCCGGGCCGGATGCAGGGGGACCGGAACAATCCACTCCGGAGAAAGTTCCTCCGCCGCCCCTTGAACGGCCGCGGTCATCCACCCGGCCCCGGGCCGGGCCAGGGAGAGCTGCCCCCGGTATTTCATCTCAAGGATCAGCTCCTTGATCACTCCCTCATAGAGGAAGGGACTCACCCATAGATCCAGGCGGCGGCCTGGAACGCGGCGCAGGGGGACGCCGGAGAAGGGAAGACCCTTCAGGCACTTCGGGCAGAGCAGGGCTTCCGTGAGGGGTAGGCGGCATCCCAGGCAGAGTTGGGGGAAGAGAAGGGATTTGGCTCCCGCAACAATTTCCCGGATCATGGGTTGAGGATAGCATCGCGGCCTACCCTTGACAAGGGGGGGTGGCGGGCTATAATGGCACTCTGACCCGCCCGGAAGCTTCAAAATGGTTTTCCATACGTGCACACGGAGTTCAGTTGAAGAGGAGGTAGAGGCGATGTCGTTTCGAGCAAGTTGGATGGTGAGCATTTTTATTTTGGCCCTGGCAGGGATGCCTGCGGTCGGGTTGGCTGAGGAACATGGTGGAGCGGGCGCCGCCAAGGAACATGGCGGTACCGCGACTCCCGCTGGCACCGCGGAGCAGGCAGGCGCGGCCACAGCACCGACGGCCCCCACCCCCACCACGGCTCCCGCCCCCGCGGCTCCACCGGCCCTGAAGCCGATCACGATTACCTTCAGCGGAGATGTCGCCGCCCTCGATGGCAGCGCCACCCCCCCCATGATCACCGTTCAGGACCGCTACGGGGTGAAGAAGGAGATCGCCTGCCCCGGAGAGTGCAAGATTGCGCAGGGCGCCGCCGCCAAGACATGGGCAGACCTCAAGGTCGGAGACAAAGTGACGGTCGAGTACACCTACGATGTGGCCACCGGCAAGCGCGCCGCTCAATCGATCAACCTGGGCGAGGCAGCTCCTGCCGCGACAGGCCAGTAACCGGTCACTTGGTTTTCAGGTACTAGTCATCATCCAGAGGCCCCGCTATGAGAGCGGGGCCTCTTTCACTCTGTTTTCATCGAAATGTTCCCCAAACCGAGACTGAAGACGGGAGAAACTCTCCTTCTCGAAGTGGAGACGCTTTCCGCCAAGGCCCAGGGAGTGGCCACGGTGGGGGGGCGCCCGATCCTCGTCAGGGAGACCCTTCCCGGCGATCAGATCCAGGCCCAGTTGACCCGGGTGCGCCCCCCCCATCTGGAGGCGAAACTCCTCAGAGTGGAACGAGCTTCCAGCCAGAGGATCATTCCCCGCTGCGAGCATTTCGGCCCCTGCGGCGGATGCGATCTTCAGCACCTGGCCTATGAGCATCAGGTCCTCTGGAAAACCCAGACCCTCTCCAGGACCCTGAAGGAGGAAGGGGGAATGAACGCCCTTCCCGAGATCCGGGTGGTTTCCATGGAGGAGCCGTGGGCCTACCGGAGCAAGATGGAATTCAGCTTCGGCCAGGAAGGCGGCCGGGTGACCCTGGGACTGCATCAAAGAGGCAGCTTCCAGAGGATCGTCGACATCCGGGCCTGCCACATCGCTCCACCGAACATCTCCGAACTCCTCGCGGTGATCAAGGAGGCGGCCAACCGCTTCGGGCTCCCCTCCTACGATCCGAAGAGCCACCAGGGGTTCTGGCGGTACGCCGTCGTCCGGACGAGCTTTGATCGAGGAGACCTCATGCTCCTCCTCGTCACGAACGAAGGCCCCCCAGAGCCCCTCGAGGCCCTCGCCGAGGAAATCCCGAGGCGGGTTCCCTCCTTAAAGAGTTTCTATTGGGGGATCTCGACCAAGGTTTCCGATGTCGCCTCCCCGAGCCGGATGGTATTCCTCGGCGGTTCTGAAGTGCTGGAGGACCGCGTGGGAGAGATCCGGTTTCAGATCCGACCGACCAACTTCGTTCAGCCCAACCTCGGTCTGACGGGCCCGATTTACCAAGCGATCGCCGAGGAGGCCCAGTTGACGGGCCGGGAGGCGGTGTACGATCTGTACTGCGGGATCGGGCTGATCGCCCTTTCACTGGCCCGCGGGGCCAAGGCCGTCTACGGAGTGGAATCGGATCCGGAGAACGTCTCTTTTGCCCAGAGAAACGCGGCCCTCAACGGCATCGCCAACGCCGCCTTTCTCTGCGGGAAGGTGGAGGATCTTCTGAAAGGGAGGACCCTCTTTAAGGCCGGACCTCGTCCGGATGCCATCGTCGTGGATCCTCCTCGGGCCGGCCTGCACGCGGATGTCTACGCCCCGCTCTTGGATTCGCAGGCCCCTGTTTTGATGTATCTCTCCTGCAATCCGCTCTCCCTGGCCCGGGACCTCAAGGTCCTTCTTCAGCGGGATCCCGCCTACCGCGTGGGCTCCGTTCGACTGTTCGATTTCTTTCCCCACACCACCCACATGGAGACACTGGTCACTCTGCGGAGGGCCCCCCCATGAAATCCAACGGATCCCTGAAGGAGGCGAAGATCTTTTCGCTGGTGTTGATTCCGCTCCTCGGTCAGTACGTCGTGACCCTTGAGGAAACGCAGGGACAGCGCCTCATTCCGATCTGGATCGGCGTCAACGAAGGCAACGCCATCGGCCTCAAACTCCAGGGGGAGCAGCTGCCGCGGCCCATGACCCACGACCTGATCACGAACATTCTCGGGGAGCTGGGGATCAAGGTGGAGAAGGTGGTGGTCACCGACCTGCGGGAGGGGACCTACTACGCGGCGATCATCCTTTCCGCCGGCTCCCGCCACTACGAGATCGATGCCCGGCCTTCCGACGCGATGGCCCTGGCGGTCCGGACGAGCACCCCGATCTTCGTCGATGAGAAAGTCTTGAAGAAATGTCCGGTGATGATGAAACCGATTTCCGACGAGGAAGCGGAGAAGTTCAAGAGAGAGCTTCAGGGTCTGAAGCCGGAGGATTTCTTCAAGGGGCTCGAGGAGGGCCCCGCTTAAAGGGGGCCTAACCGGTCCGGCGGGCGATGGCGACCCCCAGCCGCTGGGCCACTTCCAACTGGGGCAGGAGGAATTTCCGGGCCCGGACCACCACCCGCACCGTCGAGGGGGTCAACTGCTCCAGCCGAACCACCACGTCCGCATCCCGAATCTTGGCGTCAATCCGGCCCCGTCCCTTGTCCTCCATTTTCAGCCGTCCCTGTTGTTTGACCTCCTCCAGGGCGGCCGCCCAGACGCGATCCCAGGAGCGGTCGAGGTCCACCCTGATCGAATCCCTGATGAGGGCGTATCCTCCCACCGCGCCGGTGGCCAAGAGGACCGGCGCGCAGCCGGAAACCAGGAAAGCGGCCAAAAGAAAGCTGTAGTATACTCGTGAGGTGGAAGACATCTTTTCGGCGAACATTTTATCATAGAGCGCGATGGCGATTATCCGGTTGATGGACGAATCGCAGGCCACAGGCAGGGTGAAGGAGATCTTCGAGGAGATCAAGTCCACCCTGGGGCTCCCCTTTGTGCCTCAGCTCTTCAGGGCCCTGGGGACGAACCCTCCCCAGCTGGAAGCGGTCTGGAGCCAGGTGAAAACCCTCTTTGCTTCAGGGCTTCTCGACACGAAGACCAAGGCCCTCGCGGCTCTCGCCGTGGCGGCGGCTCAGCGCTCACCCTACTTCGTCTCGATCCACGCCGTCGCCTTGAAGCGGCTCGGAGCCACCGATGAGGAGATCGCGGAGCTTCTGGAGCTGGCGAGTCTCGCCACCGGCCTGAACACGCTGGTCAGCGGTCTGGGGCTCGAGCCGGAGCTTTAGAAGAATCGATGAAGTCTTCCAAGGTGAGGGTTGAATCTCCATTGGATCTTCCCCCGCCGGCTTCCCTGCCTCTTCCGGGGCTCCAGGCCCTTTTCTGCAACATTCAGGAGTGCCCCGATTTTGACCGCCTCGTCGCCCGGGAATGGATCGTCACCAACGGACTCGGAGGATACGCCTCTTCGACCGTGATCGGGATGAACACCCGGCGCACCCACGGCCTGCTCGTCGCGGCCACCCACCCTCCTGTCGGCCGCGCCGTCTTGCTCTCCAAGGTGGAAGAGAC
>JACPXR010000057.1 GCA_016196465.1 Candidatus Omnitrophota bacterium
GCGGTCAAGGGGCAGGACTTCGAGAAGGCGGCCGCCCTCCGGGATCAGGAGCGGGAGGCCCGCTCCGAGCTTGAGCGGATGAAGCGGGACTGGTCCCGCTCGAAGGCCGAGGCCCAGCCGGTGATCACCGAGGAGGACATCGCCCAGATCGTCTCCAAGTGGACGGGGATTCCGGTCTCCCGCCTGGAGGAGAAGGAAAGCCAGAAGCTGCTCCGGATGGAGGAGGATCTTCACAAGCGGGTCGTCGGACAGCAGGAGGCGATCGAGGCGATCGCCAACGCGATCCGGCGTTCCCGGGCCGGATTGAAGGACCCCAAGCGGCCGATCGGCTCCTTCGTCTTCTTGGGCCCCACCGGCGTTGGAAAGACCTTGCTGGCCCGGGCCCTGGCGGAGTTTTTGTTCGGGGACGAGGACGCGATCATCCAGGTGGACATGTCGGAGTACATGGAGAAGTTCAACGTCTCCCGTCTGGTGGGGGCTCCCCCCGGCTACGTCGGATACGAGGAGGGGGGCCAGCTCACCGAGCGGGTCCGCCGGCGGCCCTACTCCGTGGTCCTGCTGGATGAGCTGGAGAAGGCCCATCCGGACGTTTTCAACCTCCTCCTCCAGGTGCTGGAGGAAGGGCGCTTGACCGACAGCTTCGGCCGGAAAGTGGACTTCAAGAACACGGTTTTCATCATGACCTCCAACATCGGGGCCGAGCTCCTGAAGAAGCAGGGGTCCCTGGGCTTCCAAACCCCGAAGGAGGATGTGACGTACCAGGACATGAAGACGCAGCTCCTCGATGAGGTCCGGCGGGTCTTCAAACCGGAGTTCATCAACCGGGTGGACGACATCATCGTCTTCCGGCCGCTGACCCGCGAGGACCTTCACAAGATCGTGGAACTCGAGATCGCGGAGGTGAAGACCCGTCTGCAGGAACAGGGGGTGGGGATCGAGCTGACCTCCGGGGCGAAGGAGTTTCTCATTGAGAAGGGTTTTGACCCGGTCTACGGGGCCCGCCCCCTGAAGAGGACCATCGCGCGGTTTCTGGAGGATCCTCTGGCTCAGGAGATCATCGCCGGACACTTCAAGGAAGGTTCCGCGGTCTTCGTGGACGCGGAGAAGGACCGTTTGTCCTTTCGCCAGGCGGAAAAACCCGCCGCTTCTCGCGGTTAGGATTGAGACGCAGAACTCTGTTGCTGGGGCTGTTGCTCCTGTGCGCGGGGGCCTCCGCCTCCCACGTTCTGACAGTGAGCCGTCAGGCGTTGGAGGCCGGCTTGGGGGAGATCTTCAAAAGGCCGGTTAGAATCCAGCGCCTCAGCCTTTCGCCGCACCGCCTCGGCCTCCATCACGTCCGCCTCGAAGACTCCTCTTCCCCCCGTGGCCAGGGGCGCCCCTTTCTTTCCATTGAGCGCCTTCAAATCGAGGGACCCCTCTTTTCCCTGCGCGGTTCTTCCGGGATCCAGTCGGTCTCCCTCCGGCGCCTGACCCTTTCCATCGGCGGCGTCCCCCTCGAAGCCGAAGGCCGCGTCACCTTGAAAAGCGCTCCCCGCTCCCTCGCCCGGTGCGAAGGGTGGCTGACGATCCAGCACCCTTTCATCCGCGGAGAGGTGGAGGTGCAGGGGACGGTGATGGAGCCGGTCTTCATCGGCTGGGTGGACGGCCCGAATCTGGGTTTGAGGCATTTTGTGATCCAGCTGATCCTCACTCAGGAAGGGATGCGCCTGGAGCAGTGCGACATCGAGGGAGGATGGTCGGCCCGGGGGACCTTCCGGCACCAGGGCGTCCCCCGCGCGATCTTAAAACTCACCGGGCCCACCGGGGTGTATGAGCTTGCCGTGGAACCTCTGCCCTGGGGGGCGGGACGGTGGACGATTTGGCTGCATCCGACCAGCCGGGCGCTCCGGAGCGTCACCGGGTCCTGGGCGATCCGGGGCTCCCGATTGGAGCTCAAGGCCGATCTCTTGAATTCCCGCGTTCTCATGAACGGTTGGGTTTCCATGAGGGCGCCGTACCCGGCCCATCTTTCCCTGGACTTTAACGACGTGGATTCGGCCGACTGCATCGACCTGGTTTTACCCGGACAGAGGGTGGAGGCGTTCTCGGGGCGGATTCAGGGACGGGTCGACCTGGAGGGGTCCCTTCACCGGCTGACCAGCCGAGGACAGCTTCTCAGCCGGGAGGGAGTTTTTGGAAGGGAGCAGTTTACTTTGGCGGCCGTCCACTTTCACGGGATGGGCCCGATCCTTCAAGTGCAGGATTCCCAGATCTCGAAGCCCAACGGCGCTCTCTTGATGGAAGGGATGGTGGATCTTCGCCGGATGGGGAAGTCCAACTTTTTTTCCGGGATGCGCCTCTCTTCCGTGCAGCTTCCTGTCTTGAAGCAGGTGGCGAGGGAAGAATGAGCCAGCCGCCGACCGGGGATCTGGCCCGGAGGATCCTCGAGCCCCTCGGAGAGGGATCGCTGGCCTTCTTCAGCTACCTGGGAGGGGCGGCGATTCTCTTCTGGAAGGCCCTTTGCGGCGTGGCGGCCCTGCCGTGGAAGCGGTGGGCGGCGCAGGCGGTCCTTCCCTGGCGCTGGGGGGAGTTTCGCCGGGACCGCCAATGGCAGCTGATCCTGGAGCAGATGGAGAAGGTGGGGGTCTCGAGCTTTCCCCTCGTGTTCCTCACCTCCCTGTTTACCGGGATGGTTCTGGCGCTGCAGACGGCCTATCAGCTGCAGAAGATCTCGGCGGAGCTGTACATCGGCTCGCTCGTGGCTCTCTCGATGACGCGGGAGCTGGGGCCGGTCCTCACCGCGCTCGTCATCGCGGGACGGGTGGGGGCGGCCATCACCGCCGAGGTGGGGACCATGCGGGTCACCGAGCAGGTGGACGCCCTGGAAACGCTGGGGACCGATCCGGTCCGCTACCTCGTGGTTCCTCGGCTGATCGCCCTGGTTCTGATGCTGCCGCTTTTGACGCTGTACGCCGACATGATCGGGATTCTTGGCGGCTACATCGTCGGAGTCTACAAGCTGGGGATCGGTTCCTCCCTCTACATGAACATGACCTGGGACTCCCTGAAGCTCAAAGACATCCTCACGGGGCTCGTCAAGGTGGTCTGCTTCGCCAACATCATCACGACGATCGCCTCCTACGAGGGCTTTGAGACGCAGGGGGGGGCCGAGGGGGTGGGCCGCTCGACGACACTGTCGGTGGTGATCTCCTTCATCCTGATCATCGCCTCGGACTGTTTCTTCACGGCTTTGTTTTACTTCGTTTTCCCATGAACCAGAAGATGATCGAGGTGATCAACCTCAGCAAGCGCTTCAACAGCCACGCGGTGCTGGATCAGGCGAACCTCAACGTCTCCAAGGGGGAGACAATGGTGATCATCGGCCGCTCCGGCGAGGGGAAGACGGTCCTTTTGAAACACATGATCGGCCTCATGCGGCCGGATCAGGGACAGGTGGTGGTGGACGGGAAAGAGATCTCGCTGCTGGAGGGGGAGGATCTGGCCCAGATCCGCATGAGGTTCGGGATGCTCTTTCAGGGGGCGGCCCTCTTTGATTCGCTGACCGTCGGGGAGAACGTGGCGTTTCCCCTGCGGGAGCATACCTCGACGGGGGATGACCAGATCCGGGAGCGGGTGAGGGAATGCCTGAGTCTGGTGGGCCTCAAGGGGATTGAGGATTTAAAGCCGGCCGAGCTTTCGGGGGGGATGAGGAAACGGGTGGGTCTGGCCCGTGCCCTGGCCCTGAAGCCGCAGGTGATTCTTTACGATGAGCCGACGACCGGAGTCGATCCGGTGATGGCCGACGCGATCAACCGGCTGATCCGGGAGCTTCACGACC
>JACPXR010000017.1 GCA_016196465.1 Candidatus Omnitrophota bacterium
ACATTCATTTCCTTCAATTCTTGAAAGTCTTCATCAAAAGTTGCGATATTTTCTATACTCTCTTTTCTCATCAAAGCCACCGTAGTGCAATCTGTAAAGCTGAATGGCTTATCGTCGTAGCGTCTGAAGATCCGCCAGGCCGCCTCGAAATCTGCCGTGGTCACGGGCTCAATTCGAAAGAATCGGCTGGTCCGGATGCTCTCCCCGAAATCCACCGCGGCGCGGTGTCCCACCCGCATGCGGAGCAGGGTATACACTTCGTCCAGAATGTAGTCGCTGGTAATAAGACGCTCTCCCCTCGCCATGAGATCATGGCGTGTGTCGAGGGCTTCGACGTGGTGTCGATCCCGCTCGTTTTCGATCGCGAAGAAGGCGCTGGTATCTACGAAGACCATTCGGCCTCGCCGTAGAGATACTTGTCATGCTTGGCCGACAGGGCCATGGGTGCGGCTAGGCTCTTAATCAACGCGACGATCCTGACCATGGATCCCACCCTCCCGGTAGCCGAATCCCTGGCCATTCGGGACGGGCGCATCGTGGCTGTGGGGAGTACAGAGGAGGTGCTCTGGCTCCGGGAGGGAGAGTACGAGCTGGTTGATCTGAAGGGGAAGGTGGTTGGAAGGACCACTCTGCCCACGGCCCTCGAGGGACGGGGCGACTCCGCCCTCTTGTGGCAGGCGGTCCGGATGCACCTGGCCAATCAGCGCCAGGGAACCGCCGACACGAAGACCCGCGGAGAAGTCTCCGGCGGCGGCAAGAAGCCCTGGCGCCAGAAGCACACCGGCCGAGCCCGCGCAGGCAGCATCCGCTCTCCGATCTGGCGAAAGGGAGGGATCGTCTTTGGGCCGCATCCGAGGGAGTACCGGTATCAGCTTCCCCAGAAGGTTCGCCGCCGGGCCCTGGTGGCGAGCTTGAAGGAGAAACTGAGCCAGCAGGAGGTGCTTGCCCTGGAGAATCTGGAAGATTTTCCGGCGAGGGCCAAGGCGATGGCCCAGCTCCTGGCGGCCCTGAAGATCCGGGACCGGGCCCTGTTCGTGGTGGAGCGTCCGAGCGCAGCGCTTCTCAGAGCGTCCCGGAACATCTCCACGGTGACGGTGAAGCCCGCCAGCGACATCACCTGCTACGACGTCTTGAGCCACCGGAAGCTGGTGCTGACCGTCGGGGGCTTGAAAAAGCTGGAAGGTCTCATGGGGAGCGGAGTCGAACCATGAACCGTCCTCCTTCAGACGTGATCCGAACCCTCTTGAGGACCGAGAAAGGAACCCGGGCCCTGGTGGACCGGAAGTACCTCTTTGCCGTGGATCTGGCCGCCACGAAGCCCCAGATCAAGCGGGCGGTGGAGGAGCTCTTCAAGGTGAAGGTCACCAAGGTGACCACGGCGGTGGTCCAGGGCAAGCCGCGCCGGGTCGGCTTCCGGTGGGGGTACGAGCCCGACTGGAAGAGGGCCCTCGTGACTTTGGCCGAAGGTTCCAAGATCGAGGTGGCGGCCTGATGGGAGTCAAACAGTACAAGCCCACTACTCCCTCGAGGCGCCACATGAGCACGGCCACTTTCGAGGAGATCACCAAGGACTTCCCGGAAAAGCGCCTCCTCGTTCCCTTGAGGAAATCGGGCGGGCGCAACGCCAGGGGCCGCGTGACCAGCCGGCACCGGGGGGGCGGGCACAAGCGGATGATCCGCCTCGTGGACTTCAAGCGTGACCGGCGAGATGTGGCGGCTTCCGTTTTGGCGGTGGAGTACGATCCGAACCGCTCGGCCCGGTTGGCCCTTCTGGAGTATCCGGATGGGGAACGGCGCTACATCCTCGCTCCCAAGGAGCTTTCCGTGGGGGCCCAGGTGACGGCCGGCGAGAAGGCAGAGGTGACGCCTGGCAACGCCCTTCCTCTTTCCCTCATTCCCCTGGGAACTTTTGTCCACAACATCGAGCTTGAGGAAGGCCATGGGGGGCAGATCGTCCGCTCCGCTGGGACGGCCGCCCAGCTTCTGGCCAAGGAGAGTGGATTGGCCACTTTGCGGCTTCCCTCCGGAGAAATCCGGATGGTGCGGGAAGGCTGCTACGCCACCGTGGGGCAGATTGGAAACGAGGATCATGAGGCGATCTCCCTCGGGAAGGCAGGCCGCTCCCGGTGGCTGGGGAGGCGCCCCCACACGAGGGGTGTCGCCATGAACCCGCACGACCATCCTCATGGAGGCGGCGAGGGGAAGTCGGGCCAGGGCAACCCCCATCCGGTTTCCCCGTGGGGATGGCAGACCAAGGGCTTCAGGACGCGCCACAGACGGAAACTCAGCAGCCGATACCTGGTGAAGAGGCGGCCTTAAGCGATGGGAAGATCGGTCTCCAAAGGTCCCTTTGTGGATGAATCGTTGATGAAGAAGGTCCAGAAGCTTGCCTCCAGCGGCGAGCGAAAACCGATCAAGACCTGGTCCCGCCGCTCAACGGTGACGCCGGATTTCGTGGGCCACACGTTCCTCGTCCACAACGGCAACAAGTTTCTGCCTGTCTTCGTCACGGAGAACATGGTGGGGCACAAGTTGGGGGAATTCTCCCCGACCCGGATTTTCAAGAAGCACGGCGTCAAGGGGGTCACGAAACCCCCCTCTCCGACCTGACATGAGCGTCTCCAGGGCGAAGGGAAGGTTCATCTTCAGTTCTCCGCGGAAGGTCCGCTCGGTGGCGCGCCTGGTCAAGGGGGAGAGCGTCTTGAAGGCACAGGCGGTCCTTGCCCAGCTGCCCAAGCGGGCCTGCAAGCCGATCGCCAAGGTGTTGAACAGCGCCGTCGCCAACGCCACGCGGACCGGCGCGTGGGCAAAGGAGCAGCTCTTTATTTCGAGGATCCTCGCGGATGAGGGCCCCAAGATGAAGCGCTTCCGCGCCGGGGCCATGGGGCGGGGGATGGGGATTCGCAAGCGGATGTGCCATTTGTTGATTGAGCTGGATTCAAAAGAGGTGCGCCGTGGGGCATAAGGTTCCGCCGCTGGCGAACCGCCTTGGATTCACGAGGACCTGGAACTCCCGCTGGTTCGCGAGGCGCCAGACCTTCGGGCTCCTCCTTCATCAGGACGGGCGGATCCGCCAGCATCTGAAAGGCGCCCTCTCCAACGCGGCGATTTCCCGCGTGGAGATCGAGCGGACCGCCAACAAGATCCGGGTGGTGATCCACTCGGCCCGCCCCGGCATCATCATCGGGCGCAGGGGCGCCGACATCGACCGGCTCAGAGACGAGCTTCACGGGATCACCCAGCAGGAGGTGGCCATCGACATCAAGGAAGTGAAAAACCCGGCGATCGATCCGGTCCTGGTGGCGGAAAACATCGCCTTCCAGCTGGAGCGGCAGGTGAGCTTCCGCCGCGCGATGAAGCGGGCGGTTCAGCTGGCGATGAGCTCCGGGGGCTTGGGGATCAGGGTGCGGTGCGCCGGACGCTTAGGCGGCGCCGAGATGTCCCGGGTGGAGAGCTACCGGGAAGGAAAGATTCCTCTGGGGACCTTCCGGGCCGACATCGACTTCGGTTTTTCCGAGGCGAAGACCACTTACGGCCGGATCGGCGTGAAATGCTGGATTTACAAGGGGGATTCGCTGCTCGTCGGGCGTCCGGCGGGGGAGAGGGCGGAAGGCTCCCCCTCCGCCCCGGCGGCACCTTAGGCATTCCATGGCGCTGATTCCCAAGCGGGTCAAATACCGGAAATCGCAGCGGGGGCGCAGGGACGGGATCGCGACCCGGGGCTACCAGGTGAACTTCGGGGAATTCGGCCTGCAGTCTCTGGAGAACGGCTGGGTGACGAACACCCAGCTGGAGGCAGCCCGGGTGGCCCTCACCCGGCATGTCCGTCGGGGCGGGAGGATCTACCTCAGGGCCTTTCCGGACAAGTCGGTGACCAAGAAGCCGGCGGAGACCCGCATGGGGAAGGGAAAAGGGATACCGGAGCTGTGGGTGACGCGGGCGATCGCTTAAAGAGGGGGATTTTCGCTGACCATGAAGGTTGAGGAAATCAGAGGCCTGACGCCGGAGGAACTGGGGGAGAAGCTCTCCTCCCTGAAACGGCAGCTTTTGGATCTCCGGATCCAGGCCTCAGGGGGAAAGCTCGACAAACCCCACCGGCTGCGGGACATCCGCCGGGAGGTCGCCCAGATTCTGACGGTGATGCGCCAGGCAGAAAGGAAATCCGCGGTCTGATGCCGAAGAAACAGCTGGTCGGTGTCGTCGTCTCCGATGCGATGAACAAGACCCGGGTGGTCCGGGTGACGCGCCTCGTGCGGCACCCTGTCTATCAACGGGTGGTCCGGCGAGTGAAGAAGTTCAAGGTTCACGACCCGGCCTCCGCCTCCCATCGGGGGGATGAGGTCCGGATCGAGGAGACCCGCCCTATTTCCAAGGAAAAGCGCTGGCGCCTGATGGAGGTTCTGCGGAAAGGGGTGGGGCTCGAGCCGGAGGTGAAGGAGCCGTGATCCGGATGCGGACGATCATCGAGATCGCCGACAACACCGGGGCCAAGCGGGCTTCGATGATCGGAGTCATCGGCCAGCATGGAAAGCTTTGGGCCCAAGTGGGGGACATTGTCACGGTGAACGTGAAAGAGTCCACCCCCGAGGCGATCATCAAGAAAGGGGAGGTGGCCAAGGCGGTCATCGTGCGGACCCGCTTTCCGATCCGCCGGCTGGATGGCTCCAGCATCCGGTTTGACACCAATGCCGCGGTGATGATCGACGCGCAGAAAAATCCCCGAGGGACCCGGATCTTCGGGCCCGTGGCCCGGGAACTCAGGGAGAGGAATTTCACCAAGATCGTTTCGTTGGCGCCGGAGGCGATTTAAGTGTTTCGCGTGAAGAAGGACGATCAAGTGGTGGTGCTCTCCGGCCGGGACCGGGGGAAGCGAGGGAAGGTCCTCAGGGTTTTTCCGGGCCAGGGGAGGGCCACCGTCGAGGGGCTGAATCTGGTTAAAAAGCACATTCGCAGGTCGCAGGGCAACCCCCAGGGGGCGATTCTTTCCAGGGAGGCGCCGCTGCCCCTGGACCGGGTGCAGCCGGTCTGCCCCCGCTGCGGCAAGGGGGTCCGGGTGGGCCTGAAGCTTTTGGCAGACGGCACCCGGGTCCGGATCTGCCGGAAATGCCAGGAGAGCTTTTAAATCCCATGGCCACGGCGACGCTTCCCGCACCCCCCAGACTCCTCCAGCGGTACCGGAAGGAGATTGTGCCGGCTCTCATGAAGCGCTTCGGCTACAAGAACCCCTACGAGGTGCCCCGGCTGGACAAGGTCGTCCTCAACATGGGGGTGGGCCAAGGGGCTGCCGATGTGAAAGTGATCGAGCAGGCGGCCCACGAGATGGGGCTGATCGCCGGACAGAAGCCGGTGATCACCCGGGCGAAGAAGGCAATCTCGAACTTCAAGATCAAGGAGAACCAGCCGATCGGCGTGAAGGTGACCCTTCGCCGGGCCCGGATGTACGAGTTTCTCGACCGGCTGGTCAACATCGCCATGCCGAGGATCCGCGACTTCCGGGGGGTGAGCCCTCAAGCGTTCGACCAGGGAGGCAACTACGCCCTGGGGTTGACGGAACAGCTGATCTTCCCCGAGATCGAGTACGACAAGGTCTCCCGGGTCCAGGGGATGGATGTGGTCCTCTGCACGACGGCGAAGTCCCGGGATGAGGCGCATGAGTTGCTGCGCCTCCTGGGAGTTCCTTTCAAAGAGGGGCGCTAAAGGTGGCCAAGAAAAGCCAGGTGAACCGTTGGAAGAAGGCGCCGGCCTTCCGGACGAGGCGGTACAGCCGCTGTTACCGGTGCGGAAGGGCGGGGGGGACGTACCGGAAGTTCCGACTCTGCCGGATTTGCTTGAGGGAGTTGGCCCACCGGGGGGAGATCCCCGGGATGACGAAAGCGAGTTGGTAGGGAAAAGATGAGCCAGACCGATCCGATTGGAGATTTCCTGACGGTGATCCGGAACGGAAGCCGTTCCGGCAAGGCGCAGGTCGATTTCCCCGCTTCCCGGCTGGAATGTGAGATCGCTGAGATCCTGAAGCAGGAGGGGTTCGTCCTCAACTGGCGGAAGATCAGCGAAGGCTCCCCCCAGGGGGTCCTCCGCGTTTACTTGAAGTACACCAAGAACCGCAAGTCGATCGTGCGGTGCATCCGGCGGGTTTCCAAACCGGGCCTGAGGATTTACGTGGGGAAGAACCGGATTCCGAAGGTTTTCTCCGGGATGGGCCTTGCGATCCTTTCGACCCCGAAAGGTCTTTTGACCGGCGCCCAGGCGAAGAGCCAGGGAGTGGGGGGAGAGGTGATCTGCCATGTCTGGTAAAGGGGCTTGCTGAAGGATGTCGCGCGTTGGACAGAGGCCCATTCCGGTCCCCGCTCAGGTGAAGGTGGAGATCGAGGAACGGCTCGTGCGGGTGGAGGGCCCGAAGGGAAAGCTTTCCCATGAGATCCCGGCCGGGATCACCCTCGAGCGGGCCGAGGCGGAAATTCTCGTCAAGCGGGCGAACTCCGAGAAGAGGATCAAATCCCTTCACGGCTTGACCCGGACGTTGGTGGACAACATGGTCAAAGGGGTCACCGAGGGTTTCATGAAGGAGCTGGAGATTCAGGGGGTCGGCTACCGGGCTCAGGCCTCCGGGGGAAAGCTGGAGCTCTTTGTGGGATTCACCCATCCGGTCACCTACCCGGTTCCGGCGGGG
>JACPXR010000058.1 GCA_016196465.1 Candidatus Omnitrophota bacterium
GAGGGCGTCCACCGACTCCTGAAGCATCCGCTTCTCGTTCCGGATGATCACATCGGGGGCCTTCAGTTCAATGAGCTTCTTCAAGCGGTTGTTCCGGTTGATCACCCGCCGGTAAAGGTCGTTCAAATCGCTCGTGGCGAACCGGCCGCCGTCTAAGGGGACGAGGGGCCTCAAATCCGGCGGAATCACCGGAACGACCGACAAAACCATGCACTCGGGCCGGTTGCCGGACTTGCGGAAGGCATCGGCGATCTTCAGGGTCTTGATCAGCTTCTTCACAAGCTGCTCCCCCTTGGCGGTCTTGAGCTCTCTTTTCAGCTTCTCAACCATCTTGTCGAGGTCGAGCTCCTTGAGGAGGGTCCGGACCGCCTCCGCCCCCATGCCGGCCTGGAAACCGTGCCCGTATTTCTTCAGGCACTCCTGGTAGCGCTCCTCGTTCAAGAGCTCTTTCTTCTTCAGGGGGGTGTCGCCGGGGTCGATGACGACGTACTCTTCGTAATAGACCACCCGTTCCAGATCCCGGAGGTTCATGTCGAGGATCGTCCCCAGGCGGCTGGGGATCGCCTTGAAAAACCAGATGTGGGTGACCGGCGCCGCCAGCTCCATGTGTCCCATCCGCTCCCGGCGGACGCTGGACCGGGTCACCTCGACGCCGCAGCGGTCGCAGGTGATCCCCTTGAACTTGTTCCGCTTGTACTTGCCACAGTTGCACTCCCAATCCTTCGTGGGACCGAAGATCTTCTCGCAGAAAAGTCCATCCTTCTCGGGCTTCAGGGTCCGGTAGTTGATCGTCTCCGGCTTTCTCACCTCTCCTCTGGACCAGGAACGGATCACCTCGGCGGAGGCCACGCGGATTGAGATCGAGTCGAAAGGGGCGACCTCCGGCGCGGCGGACTCGGGGATCAGCCCCAGGCCGCGCGCCGCTTTCTCGACCCGCTCGAGGCTTTCCCGGGCCAGCGGGGAAAGCTCCTTCGTCTTCTCAGTCATGAGTGCTTCTCCTGAAGGAGGCTTCCCTTCCGCTCCGTTCGGATGTCCAGACAGAGGCTCTGAAGCTCTTTCACCAAGACGTTGAACGATTCCGGCGTCCCCGGGTGGAGGGCGTGCTCCCCCTTGACGATCGACTCGTAGATCCGGGTGCGCCCCACGACATCGTCCGACTTGACGGTCAAGAGTTCCTGAAGGGTGTAGGCCGCTCCGTAGGCCTCCAGGGCCCAGACCTCCATCTCTCCGAAGCGCTGGCCGCCGAACTGGGCCTTCCCTCCCAACGGCTGCTGGGTGACGAGAGAGTAGGGACCGATCGACCGGGCGTGGATCTTGTCGTCCACCAGGTGGACCAACTTCATGATGTAGATGTAGCCGACCGTCACCTTCTGGTCGAAGGGATGGCCGGTGAGGCCGTCCCGAAGCTGAAGCTGTCCGTCCGGCGGAAGGCGGGCTTCCTTCATCATCTCTTTGATCTCCAGCTCCCTCGCCCCGTCGAAAACCGGCGAGGAGATCCGGACCCCCAGCACCTTGGCCGCCCATCCCAGGTGAGTCTCTAGAATCTGTCCGACGTTCATCCGGGAAGGAACCCCCAGGGGATTCAGAACGATCTCCACCGGCGTTCCGTCCGGAAGATACGGCATGTCTTCCTCCGGAAGAATCTTCGCGATGACCCCCTTGTTTCCATGGCGGCCGGCCACCTTGTCGCCGACCTGGATCTTCCGCTTGGAGGCGACGTACACGACCACCTTCTTCAAGACGCCCGGCGGCAGCTCATCGCCCCGCTTGAGGTGGTCGATCTCCCGCTCCTCCTCGTAGCTCAACTCTTCGAGCTGGTCGTGGAGGATCCCCAAGGCCTTGCGGACTTCCTCCTCCCGCTCCTTATCGGTTAAGCGGACATCCTCCAGATCGACCCGCTCCAGCTTTGGAATGTCGCTGGCCCGGACGGTGTGGTGCTGAGCGATGACGACGCTCCCCGACTCCTCATCGAGCAGGGAGTGGTCCAGCTTCTGCCCCACGAGGAGACGCCCCAGGGTTTTGATCCGCTCTTTCTTCACCTTGACGATCTGGCCCTGGTACTCCTTGCGGATCGCCTCGACCTTCGCCTGCTCCTGAAGAAGCTCCTCCTTCGACTTGGGCCGGGCCTTTTTCCGGCTGAAGACCTTCACATCCACCACGATTCCCTCGACTCCGGGAGAAACGACGAGGCTCGCGTCCCGGAAATCTCCGGCCTTCTCGCCGAAGATCGCCCGGAGGAGCCGTTCCTCGGGAGACTGCTCCGTCTCGGACTTCGGGACCACCTTGCCGACCAGGATGTCGCCCGGATGGACCTCGGCGCCGATCCTCACAATGCCGGTTTCGTCCAGATCCTTCAGGGCCTCCTCCCCCACGTTGGGGATGTCCCGCGTGATCTCTTCGTTCCCTAAGCGGGTGTCCCGGGCCTCGATCTCAAATTCCTCCACGTGGACGGAAGTGAAGGAATCCTCCTTGATGAGCTTTTCGCTGATCAGGATCGCGTCCTCGAAGTTGTAGCCCCTCCAGGGCATGAAGGCAACGAGGATGTTTCTCCCCAGGGCGAGCATCCCCTCCTTCGTCCCGGCGCCGTCGGCGATCACCTGGCCGGCCCTGACCCGCTGGCCCACCGTGACGAGAGGCCGCTGGTTGATGCAGGTGTTGGCGTTGGAGCGCTGGAACTTTCTGAGCTTGTAAGTGATCCGGTCGATCACAATCTCATCCGCCTGGACCGACTTCACCGTGCCGGCCTCCTGGGCGACCACGACCGTCCCGGAGTCCTTCGCCGCCCGTTCCTCCATGCCGGTTCCAATCAGCGCCGGCTCGGGAAACAGGAGCGGGACCCCCTGGCGCTGCATGTTGGAGCCCATCAGCGCCCGGTTCGCGTCGTCATGCTCGAGAAACGGAATCAGACTCGCGGCGACGGAAACGAGCTGCTTGGGTGAAACATCCTTGAAGTGAACTTCGTCGGGAGGCAGGAGGGGGAAATTTCCGCGGGTGCGGCAGCGGACAAGCTTGTCCATGAGGCGTCCGGCGGAATCCACGCGGGCGTTGGCCTGGGCGATGCAGTACTTGTCCTCCTCGTCGGCCGAGAGGAACTTGACCTGCTGGGTGACCTTTCCCTTCTCCACCACCCAATAGGGGGTTTCGATGAAGCCGAAGTCGTTGACGCGGGCGTACGTGGAGAGCGAGGCGATCAGCCCGA
>JACPXR010000059.1 GCA_016196465.1 Candidatus Omnitrophota bacterium
GCGATGATCGTCTGGGCGGTTTCCGTGTTGTAGAAAACCCGGAAGGAAGGGTCCTCCTCCTCGAGGCGCTTCAGGGCGTGGCTGAGCTTATCCTGGTCCATCTTGGTCTCCGCCTCAATGGCCAGGGAAACCACCGGCTCAGGGAACGTCATCGACTCGAGGAGAATCGGCTGCTTCTCGTCACAGATCGTCTCGCCGGTCTTCGTCTCCTTCAAGCCCACCGCCGCGGCGATGTCCCCCGCGGAAACCTCCTGGACGATCTCCTGCTTGTTGGCGTGCATCCGGACGAGCTTGCCGATCCGCTCATTCTCCTCGCGGTTGGCGTTGTAGGCGTAGCTGCCGGAGCGAAGAATGCCGGAGTAGACCCGGAAGAAGGTCAGCTTCCCCACAAAAGGATCCGACATGATCTTGAACGCCAGCGCGCAGAAGGGGGCTTGATCGGAGGTCTCCCGTTTCTCCTCGGCGTTGTTGTCGGGATGGCGCCCGGTGATCGGCGGAATGTCCAGGGGCGAGGGGAGGTAATCCACCACCGCGTCCAGGAGAAACTGGACCCCCTTGTTCCGGGCGGAAGCGCCGCAGAGGATCGGGCAGATCTTTCCGGCGACCGTGGAGCGGCGGATCGCCGCCTTCAACTCCTCCAGCGATGGCTTCCGGTCGTGAACGAAGAGCTCCATGATCTTCTCATCCGCTTCGGCCACCCGCTCCACGAGCTTCTTGTGCCATTCCTCGACCGTCCCCTGCAGCTCGGGTGGAATCGGGCGGGACTCGATCTTCATCCCGTGCTCATCCACATACGCCTTCACCTCACGATTCAAAAGGTCAATCGGCCCGATGAAGGTGGACTCCACCCCCATCGGGATCTGGAGGGGCGCCGCCTTGGCCCCGAGGCGCTCCTCGATCTGCTTCAAGGTCTCGTAGAAATTGGCCCCGATCCGGTCCATCTTGTTGATGTAGGCCATCCGGGGAACATGGTAGCGGTCCGCCTGCCTCCAGACCGTCTCCGACTGGGGCTCGACCCCCCCCACCGCGTCAAAGATCACCACACAGCCGTCGAGCACCTTCAGCGAACGCTCCACCTCAACGGTGAAGTCGACGTGGCCCGGGGTGTCGATGAGGTTGATCCTGTGGTCCCGCCAGAAACAGGTCGTGCAGGCCGAGGTGATCGTGATCCCCCGCTCCTGCTCCTGAACCATCCAGTCCATCGTGGCGGTCCCTGAATCCACCTCGCCGATCTTGTGGACGCGCCCCGTGTAGAAAAGGATCCGCTCGCTCGTCGTCGTCTTGCCGGCGTCGATGTGGGCGACGATGCCGATGTTCCGCGTTTTTTCGAGAGGGTACTCGCTCATCCCTTTACCAACGGTAGTGGCTGAAGGCCTTGTTCGCCTCCGCCATCCGGTGCATCTCTTCCTTCCTCTTCACCGCCGAGCCGGTTCCCTGGTAGGCGTTGACGAGTTCCTCGGCCAGCCGCTCCTGCATCGGCTTTCCCGCCTTGCCCCGGGCGAAATCCCGGATCCAGCGCATCGCGAGGAACGTTCCCCGGTCGGTCCGCACCTCGATGGGAACCTGATAGGTGGCCCCGCCGACGCGCCGGGACTTCACCTCCACGAGGGGCTTGGCGTTCTGAATGGCCTTGTCGAACACGATGAGGGGACTCTCCACCTGAAGTTTCTTTCCGGCCGAGTCCATCGCCGAGTAGACGATCCTTTCGGCCAGGGACTTCTTCCCGGCCACCATCACCATGTTGATGAACCGCTGGACGCTCCGGGAGGCAAACCGGGCGTCCGGCGTTTGGGTCCTTTTTTCGGTGCGCCGTCTTCTCATTCCTTGGGCCTCTTGGCTCCGTACTTGGAGCGGGATTTCCGGCGCTGATTGACGCCGGCGGCGTCCAGCGTCCCCCGGACGATGTGGTAGCGCACCCCCGGCAGGTCCTTCACCCGTCCGCCCCGGATGAGGACAATCGAGTGCTCCTGGAGGTTGTGCCCCTCACCGGGAATGTAGGAGGTCACCTCCACGCCGTTGGTCAGGCGCACGCGGGCGATCTTCCGGAGGGCCGAGTTTGGCTTTTTGGGAGTCATCGTCTTCACCTGAAGGCAGACGCCGCGCACCTGAGGCCGCTGCTGCAGGGCCGGCGACTTGGAGCGTTTGGTTTTCTCCTTGCGGCCTTTCCGGATGAGCTGCGAGATCGTCGGGCACATGGCTTAGGGAACCCCTTTGACCAACTCGATGTCCCGGTGGTCGGGGAAACCGGAGCCGACGGGGACGAGGTGCCCCATGATCACGTTTTCCTTCAACCCCAAAAGGTCATCCCGCTTTCCGGCGGAGGCGGCCTCGGTCAAGACCCGGGTCGTCTCCTGGAAGCTGGCGGCGGAGATGAAGCTCTCCGTCGAGAGGGAGGCCTTGGTGATCCCGAGAAGGAGCTGGGTCGCTGAAGCGGGCTTCCCGCCCCGCTTGGTCACCCGCTCGTTCTCCTCGGCGAACCGCCACTTGTCCACCTGACTGCCCACCAGGAACTCCGCGTCGCCCGGATCGTCGATCCGGACCTTGCGGAGCATCTGGCGGACGATCACCTCGATGTGCTTGTCGTTGATCCGGACCCCCTGGAGGCGGTACACCTCCTGGATCTCGTTGACAAGGTACTCCTGAAGGCTCTTGTCTCCGCCGATCCGGAGGATGTCCTGCGGGACCACGGGGCCGTCGATCAAGGGCTGGCCGGCGGTGACCCAGTCCCCCTTGTAGACGTTGAGGTGCTTTCCATGGGGGATGAGGTATTCCCGCTTCATTCCGGTGGGGCTCTTGATCACGACGCGGCGCTGGCCCTTCTTCGATTCTCCGAACTCGACGACACCGTCGATTTCGCTGATGATCGCCGGGTCCTTCGGGCGCCGGGCTTCAAAGAGCTCCGCCACGCGGGGCAGACCGCCGGTGATGTCTTTGGTCTTCGTGACCACGCGCGGCGTCTTCGCCAACAGATCCCCGGCCTCCATCCGCTGGCCGTCCTTGACGACGACGTGGGCGCCGGCGGGGATCGGGTAGATCGCCATCACCTCCCCCTGGGCGTTCAACAGCACCAGCTGCGGGTGGAACTCCCCCCGGTGCTCGATGACGATCCGGTCCGGGAGTCCCGTGGCGGGGTCGACGTCGGTGCGGACCGTGATCCCTTCCTTCAAATCTTCAAAGCGGATCTTCCCGGAGGCCTCGGTGATGATGGGAACCGTGTACGGGTCCCATCGGATGAAGATTTCATCCTTGGCGACCTTCTCCCCCTCCCCGTGCTTGAGCACGGCGCCGGAAGGAACGGTGTAGCGCTCCAGCTCCCGCCCCGCCTCATCGTGGATGGAGATCTGGCCGTTTCGGTTGGGGACGATGATCTCCTTCCCCTTCTGGATCGCGCGGACGTTGTGGAGCTTGATGATCCCCCGGTTCTTCGCCTTGACGTGGGAGATCTCCACGACGCGGAAAGCGGTCCCGCCGATGTGGAAGGTCCTCATCGTCAGCTGGGTTCCCGGCTCGCCGATCGACTGGGCCGCGATGATGCCGACGGCCTCTCCCAGCTCCACGAGAAGCCCGGTGGCCAGGTTCCGGCCGTAGCAGCGGGCGCAGACCCCCCGACGGGACTCACAGGTGAGGACCGAGCGGATCCGGATCTTCTCGATGCCGGTCTGCTCGATCCGCTCCGCGATCTCCTCGGTGATCTCCTTTCCGGCCTCGACGATGATCGTGTCGGTGATCACGTCGGCGATGTTGTCCAGGGCGACGCGTCCGACAACCCTCTCCTTCAGGGGAACGACCACCTCATCCCCCTCGATGATGGCGCTGATCAGGATGCCGTTCAAGGTGCCGCAGTCGATCTCTGAGATCGAGACATCCTGCGCCACATCAACCAGGCGGCGGGTGAGGTAACCCGAGTCGGCGGTCTTCAGGGCGGTGTCGGCGAGGCCTTTTCTGGCCCCGTGGGTGGAGATGAAGTACTCGAGCACGGTGAGCCCCTCGCGGAAGTTCGCCGTGATGGGGCTTTCGATGATCTCGCCCGAGGGCTTCGCCATGAGTCCCCGCATGCCGGAGAGCTGCCGGATCTGCTGCTTCGAACCCCGGGCGCCGGAGTCGGCCATCATGAAGACCGGGTTGAAGGGATCCATCTCCTTGAAGATCAGATCCGACACCTTGTCCGTGGTCCGGGTCCAGATGTCGATCACCTTGTTGTATCGCTCCCCATCGGTGATCAACCCTTTCTGGTACTGGTCCTCCACTTCCCTGACCTCCGTCCTGGCCTCCTTGATCATCTGCTCCTTCTCGCGGGGGATCTGAAGGTTGTCCACGGAAATGGAAAGCCCGCCCCGGGTCGCCATCTCGAAGCCCAAGGTCTTCAAATCATCCAGAAGTCGGATCGTCCGGGTGTGCCCGAACTGCTTGTAGACCCGGATGACCACATCGGAGAGGGCGTTCTTGTCCATCGTCTCATTGACGAAGGGCAGATCCTTGGGCAGGGCCTCATTGAAGCGGATCCGTCCCGCGGTCGTTTCATAGACCCCACCGGCCTCTGAGAGCTTCACCTTCGCGTGGAGCTCCACCACCTCCTCTTCCCAGGCCAGAAGGGCTTCTTCCCGGCTGGCGAAGGCGCGGCCGGTTCCCTTGGCCCCGGCCCGATCCCGCGTGAGGTAGTAGCAACCCAGGACGATGTCCTGGGTGGGGGTGAGGATCGGCTGGCCGTTGGCTGGAGAAAAGATGTTGTTCGTCGAAAGCATGAGAAGCCGCGACTCCAGCTGCGCCTCGATGGAGAGGGGAATGTGAACCGCCATCTGGTCGCCGTCAAAGTCAGCGTTGAAAGCGGTGCAGACCAGGGGATGGATCTTGATCGCCTTGCCCTCGATCAACACCGGCTCAAAGGCCTGGATCCCCAGGCGGTGCAGGGTGGGGGCGCGGTTGAGGAGAACGGGGTGATCCTTGATCACCTCCTCGAGGATGTCCCACACCTCGAGCCGGGCCCTCTCCACCATCCGCTTGGCTGATTTGATCGTATGGACGAAGCCCCGTTCACGCAGCTTCTTGATGATGAAGGGCTCAAAAAGCTCCAGGGCCATCTTCTTCGGTA
>JACPXR010000060.1 GCA_016196465.1 Candidatus Omnitrophota bacterium
CCTTCATCTATGGCCTCTTCCAGTCGAACGGAATCTTGGGATCATAGGGATCCACCCGGTACTCGTCGGGGACCGCGTAGTGGTACGGCAGCGTCGGGATGTTCACGATCATCGTGTCGCCGCCGGAGTCCATCCCCTTGAAGCCGTGATAGACGAGGGGCGGGATCTTGACGAGGAACGGCTCCTCCGGCGTGAGCAGAAACTCGTTGGTCAGCCCCTGGGTCGGCGAATCCCCCCGGGCGTCGTACAGCCCCACCCTGGCCTTGCCGGTCAGGCAGGCCCAGTAGTCGGCCTGAAGCTTGTGGTAGTGCCACGCCTTCACGACCCCCTGCCGCGCCGTGGTCACATAGACCTGGCCGAAACGCTCGAAGATCGGCTCGTCGGTCCGGAGGATCTCCATGAGCCGGCCCCGATCATCCGGGATCACCTTGAGCGGCTTCAGCATCACTCCCTGGATCAGGGTCTTCTCCCCGGTCTTCACCAGGTCACTCCCCCCGGCCGATCCCGGCGTACCGGAAGCCGAGCCGCTTCATCGTGTCGGGGTCATAGAGGTTGCGCCCGTCCACCAGGACCGGCTGCTTCATCAGGCGCTTCACCCGCCGCAGGTCCAGCTCCTTGAACTCGTTCCACTCGGTCATCACCACGAGGCAGTCCGCCCCCTCGGCCAGATCATAAGGATCCTCGGCGAACCGGACCCCGTTCAAGGCCCCCTTCGCCGCCGCCATCGCCTGCGGATCGAAGGCCCGCACCTTGGCTCCGGCCTTCACCAGCCCGCTGATGATCTCCAGCGAGGGGGCGAACCGGAGGTCGTCGGTGTCCGGCTTGAAGGCGAGCCCCAGGACGCCGATCCTTTTCCCCTTCAGGTTCCACAGGAGCTCCTCCACCTTCTTCAAGAGAAGGCGCTTCTGCTCCTCGTTGATCCTCTGGACCGCCTTGAGGAGCTGGAAATCGTACCCCAGCTTCTCCGAGATCCGGATGAAGGCCTCGATGTCCTTCGGGAGGCAATTATGGACGATCAGCCCGTCGTCCGTGACAAACGTTTTCGACCCTTCCACCTCGATGGAGTAGACATCCGCAACAACGTTCTCCGCTTCAATAGCCACCACTTTAGTGATTCCGATAGCGCCTCCCGATCCTTGGATCACCTGGAAACCGGTCGGCTTGATATGACGGCGGTACTGAGCCAGGCGTTGTTCCACGAGGGAGCGTTTTTCGGGCTCGTTGACCCAGGAGAAACGTTGGATCTGCTCGGCTCCAGATATCCTGCGATAGTGGCAATCCGTGCTGCTCTTTCTTGAACGGCCGATCTTTGAACTGGGAATCACCCCGATGGAATGCAACAAAATGGAAACCCCCTGAGCCATGGGTTGGCTGACCGTCCCGAAATCGTAAGTCACCGCAGGTGAATAATTCGGAAGATAGACCGAACCGTCCCCCCGATAGGCTCCCTCCAGGAAAGCCGTCCTGCAAGCCCGACCAAGCCCAAAGACGAGATCGGGAACATCGGCATCGTAGGAATTCACGCCGCAGCCAAGCACCGAATCCAGCAGGAAGGCAAGTAATCGCGATGAGCAGGTCATCGAGGTGGTATGGAACTGGGGGTTGTCCCGTCTCGAAAAGCGAATGCCCAACCGATCCAGGGTGCATGCCACATCGGACAGGTACCCCTTCTCCTCCTCGTGGAAGACAAAAACGATCCGAGCCCTGACCCCGCGCCCGCACAGTTCCCGGTGAATATGGCCTTCAGAGGCATAGTAGCCCAGGAAACGGCAGAGGCCCTCATCAATGGTCCACACAGCGGGAACCTCTGTGGTGTGGCCTCTGCTGGTAAAAAGCCGGATGGAATCCCTGAGGCTCTTGAGAGGCAGTCTCTTTTCCAACGCCAGGAACTCCTCCAGCGAAAGACAGTCGTTTCGAACCACATCCTGCATGCGGCATTGAATAGGACGATGCCATCCTGTTTCCTTCAATGCCGCCTTGGTGAATTCGCGGTGCCTGCGGAGGAACCCCCTGGGCATCCTGACTCGCACCCCTCCCGGAAAATGGTCGTGGCGTTTTTGAAGCTCCTCGATCAGGTCCACGGCAACCCGCGCAGGGGCTGCAGGGTAATTCAGAAAGCTCGGCAGGAAGTCGCCCAGCCGCAGATCCCCAGCCAATCGGGTGAACAAAGTTCCATCCCGATACACCAACATGGGATGATCTTCGGTGACCCGGACCTCCTTGTTCATCTTGGTCCGAAGAGTCAGCATCCTTCCTCGGTATCTCCTCCGGGAGACCGCCCGGACAGGAGCAAAGTGCGTTCGGAACGATTTCGGATCGACACTCAGCACGCGAAAACCGCCCAGCCCCCGTTGTCCCGACAGATACAGGTCACTCAAGGCAATCCGGAATGGCGATCCCCGATCCCGCTTCACGAGGACCGTCTGGCGCCCATCCAAGCAGAAGCCGCCGTAGCCGACCCCGGCACGGAGGAAGGCGGGGCCGATCCGCCGGTCCATCCCGATGCCGGCGGCCACCTTCTCCACGTCCGCCCCGACCCGCCCGCAGAGCTGGGCCACGGCGTTGATGAACGATATCTTGGTCGCCAGTGAGGCGTTGGAGGCGTGCTTGATCAGCTCGGCGCTGGCGATGTCGGTCACCAACAGCGGCGCATCGAACGGCTTGTACAGCTCCTTGAGGAGGGCCCGGGCGCGGGCCGACTCCACCCCGACGACGATCCGGTCCGGATGGAGGAAGTCCTCCACGGCGGAGCCCTCCCTCAAGAACTCAGGATTCGAGGCGACATCAAAGGGGACCTTCTTCCGGACGAAGGAGGCCAGGGTGCGGCGGATCCATTTTCCGGTCTCCACCGGGACCGTCGATTTCTCGATGATCAGGCGATAGCTCGTCATCGAGCGGGCGATCTGCTGGCAGACGTTCTCGACCCCGGCCAGGTCCGCCTCGCCGGAGTTGAGGGGAGGGGTCCCCACCGCGATGAAGATCACCTGGGACCGGCGGACCCCCTCTGAGATCTCGGTGGTGAAGGAGAGGCGCTTCCGCTTGAGGTTATGGACCACCATCGGCTCGAGGCCCGGCTCAAAGAAAGGGGACCTCCCCTTCTTCAGGGCCTCGATCTTTCCCTTGTCGTGGTCCACGCAGACCACCTGGTTGCCAAGGTCGGCGAAGCAGGCCCCAGTGACCAACCCCACATGGCCGGAACCGATGATGCAGATCTCCACGAGGAGATTATACACTCCTACTTGGGAAAATTCTTTCCCGCCTTCGGCTGGTGATAGCTCCTCTGGTACTGCAGCGGCAGCTCGGGCGCCCCCTTCAGGCGAAAGAGAAGCATGACCGACTCCCCCTGCGACCTCTGGACGTCGTAGATCAGCTCCACGGTCCATTCGTGGAGGTCGCGGGTCAGCCGGTACTGGCCCTCCGGGATGCCGTAGATCTTCTTCGCCGTCTTGGACCCGTCCACCGTGGTCTCCGTCACGTAGCGCTTCACGTCCACGGGCTGAAAGATCTCCAGCCGCCATTTCCTTCCCAGGTTGAACCCGGTCTCGAAGGCCAACTGGGCGCTGGTCTCCCGCTGGTACCTCCAACCCAGCCCAACGAGCCACGGCCGGTGCTCCAGCCCCTCCGCCAGATCGCCGGTGGTGATCCTATTGGGGGCGCTTTCCTCATTCCTGGAAAGGGAAAAGGATTCCGACTCTCCCTTTTTCTTGGTCTTGATCTTTTCATGGAGGACCAGATCGAAATTGAGGGTCTGCGGCTTGCCGAAGTTCACGTGGGGATCAATGCTCGCATCCGATTCGAAAGACATCCAGGGATACGGGTTCGTTTCAAGATCCAGCCCGACGTTCCCCAATCGCCCGCCCCGGCCCCCGGTCCCTTCAAGGTCATAGCTGGTGCTGGGAATAAACCTCACCAGATCGACCACCTCGGACCGCCCATCCCTCGAGCGCTTGGCCTGGAGCTTATTCTCGATCGAGGGGCTGAGGGTATTCCCTTTGGCAACGCCGCTCCCCCGCATCTGAGGGGCCAGGGTGTTCGACTTCCCCTGGTACAGATAGCCCAGCGTCGGGGTGACGATGTGCCTGAGGCCATGGATGTTGAGCCCCCAGAGATTCGTCTCCAATGAAAAGGTGCGGAAGAACTTGGTGTTCAGGTCGAATCCGGTCGCCGCGGTTTGGATGAACTGGGGTTCCCTCTCCGCCGCCGCCCGGTCGGCGGCGACCTCACGAAAGTTCGCGAACGGCCGGAAATTGAGGAAGCGCAGAATCCGCATGGGATAGAAGATCTCCTGCAGCGTCTCGAAACGAATGAGGGAATCCTTGGTCCCCTCCGTCGCGCCCAGCACATTGGAGTGCAGATAATTATAGGTGGACTGGTAGTACCATCCGGTCGCCGATGACTCCTCCTTCCGACGCCCCGGCCCTCCGGAACGCCCCCAGGCCGAATCCAGGGTGGGAAGCCAAGGGAGCC
>JACPXR010000064.1 GCA_016196465.1 Candidatus Omnitrophota bacterium
CGATTCGGCGTTGACACCCGTCGCCCGGCGTTGCTACAATCATTCCGCTAAGCTTTAAGCCTGCTTAGTCTTCCTTCCGATGGCTGAAAACAACCACTGGAGCAACGAGTTCATCAACGGAGCCCTCGGTCTTTTCTCGAACGACATGGGAATCGACCTCGGCACTGCGAACACCCTGGTCTACGTTAAGGGGCAGGGGATTGTTCTGTGCGAACCGTCCGTGGTGGCGCTGAACCGCGCCAACGGCGGTGTGCTCGCCGTCGGTGACGAGGCCAAGCGGATGCTCGGCCGCACGCCCGGTTCCATCCTGGCCATCCGGCCGATGAAGGACGGCGTCATCGCCGACTTCGAGGTGACCGAGGCGATGCTGCGTTACTTCATCAAGAAGGTGCACAACCACCGCGTCGTGGTCCGCCCCCGCATGGTGATCGCGATCCCCTCCGGAATCACCGAAGTGGAGAAGCGGGCCGTGCGTGATTCGGCGCTGCACGCCGGGGCGCGCGAGGTGCACCTGGTGCCGGAGCCGGTGGCGGCCGCGATCGGCGTGGGGCTTCCGATCCATGAGCCGTCCGGCAATATGATCGTGGACATCGGCGGCGGCACCACCGAGATGGCCGTCATCTCCCTCTCCGACATCGTCTTTTCCAAGTCGATCCGGGTCGGCGGCGACGAGCTCGATGAGGCGATCATCCAGCACATGAAGAAGACCTACAACCTCATGATCGGCGAGCGGACCGCCGAGGAGATCAAAGTGAAAATCGGTTCGGCCTATCCGCTGGAGCAGGAGGTGACCATGGAGGTCCGGGGCCGGGATCTGGTGGCGGGCCTCCCGAAGATGGTCGCCATCTCCTCCGAGGAAGTGCGGGAAGCCCTGGCCGAGCCGATTGCCCAGATTATCGAGGCGGTGCGGCTCACCCTGGAACGGACGCCCCCTGAGCTCTCGGCGGACTTGATCGAGCGGGGTGTCGTGTTGGCGGGCGGAGGTTCCCTCCTCAAGGGGATCGACAAGCTTCTTTCGGAAGAGACGGGGCTGCCGTTTCATCTGGCGGATGATCCGATCACGGCGGTGGCCCTGGGGACCGGAAAATACTTGAGCGACCTCAAGACGCTTCGGAAGATCACGACAACCACTTCTGCCTGGAGCGAATCATAAAAGCAGTCCGTTAGCCCTTCATGCCGCGTCAGCTGCAACGCTACGCCGTCCTGGTGGTTCTCGCCGCTTCTCCCTTTTGGCTCCCTGCCTCTCCCGTCCGCCCCTTCGGCGAGAAATTCCGGATGACCCTCGCAAGCTGCTGGGAGCCCGCCTATCGATCCCTCTCCGGGATTGGCGTGGGCTTTCGCTCCCTCTGGCGGGGACTGCTCCAGGGGCCGGCCCTTCTCGAGGAGAACCGCCTCCTCAAAGGTCAGATCAAGGTTTTTGAGGCGCACGAGGAAACCCACCGCCAGCTTTCCGAGGAGAATGCCCGCCTGAGATCTCTGGCCGTCATCACCCCGAGGGGTCTCGTGGGCAAGGTGGCGGAGGTGGGCCCCTCGGTGAGCCGGATCCTCCTCATCACCGACCCGCATTTCCGGGTGGCGGCGACCCTTTCCAAAAGCCGGGTCTCAGGCCTTGCCGTCGGGACCGCCTCGGGAGAATGCCGGATGATCTACCTTCCTCTTTCGGAAGAATTTCAGGCGGGGGAGATCGTTCTGGGCAGCGGCGGCAGGAGCTTCTGTCCTGACGGGGTCCCCATCGGCGTTCTTCAGGGGGTCCAGGAAGACCCCTCCGAGCTCTTCCGTTGGGCCAAAATTTCCCCCTCCGTCGGTCTGAGTTCCGTCGAAGAAGTGCTCATCGTGGCATGGCCTTCCTCCGATTCTGGCTCGTAGTTCTCCTCGTCTTTTGCGCTGAATTTTTGCTTCCAGCCCTCTTTCCGTGGGCGCGCAATCTCCTGGATCCGCCGCTTCTGCTGCTTGTCTTCCTCGGGTTCACCCTGCCTTCCGGCCGATTTCTCTGGGCGCGGGGACTGCTGCTGGGGGGCTTGAGGGATCTCGCCGGGGGGGGCCTCTTCGGAGGGTTTGCCGTCTCCTTCGCGCTCGCCGGCTTCCTTCTGGAGACGATGAGGCGTTTTCTGGAGAGGGAGGATCCCCTGATCCAGGCGGTGGGGGCCGGCGTCTTGATCGGTTGCGTCCTCCTCCTCTACGGGGTGGTGGTGACTCTCGCTGATCCCGCCGTGGGGTGGACCGGAGGGTGGTGGGCCCTCCTGCCCTTGAGCATGGCGGCCCAGGGGGCGCTCGCCTTCTGGGGCTTTCCCCGTTTGAAGAAATTCCTATGCGGCTTCTGATCCTCCAGCGGCTCTTCGCGGCGGCGTTTCTTTTCCTCTGGGGCGGCTTGTGGATGGTCCAGGTCGTCGGCGGTCTTAAGTACCGGCGCCAGGCGGAGCAAAACCGGATCCGCCTGATCCATCTTCCCGCCGCGCGGGGGAGCATCCTCGATCGAAAGGGGATTCCTCTCGTCGAGGACCGGATCGGTTTTGAGGTGGCGGCCTTCCCCCAGGAGTTGAAGAACCCCCAGGAGACCTGGGCCCGCCTGACCCCGATCGTGGGGATTCCCCCTTCCGATCTGAACAGCCGCTACCGGCGGGGATATCAGGCGCCGTTTTTCCCGGTGCCTCTGGTGCGGGATCTCCCGATCGAGTCGGCCCTTCTCCTGGAGGAAAAGCGAAACGACATCCCCGGGGCGATGGTCCGACCCGTCCCCCGCCGGCGGTATCTCTTGGGTCCGGCGTTGGGACCGGTCGCGGGTTACCTGGGGCTCATCGGGCAGGAGGAGCTCACCAAGCTCAGGCCCTACGGCTACAGCTTCCGCGATTTCATCGGGAAGGACGGTCTGGAGAAACAGTACGACGCCATCCTCCGCGGGCAGGACGGCGGCCTGCAGGTGGAGGTGGACCACCGGGGGAGGATGGTCAGGGAGCTGGGATTCCTCAAGCCCCGGCGGGGCAGGCGGATCACCACGACCCTCGACGGACGCCTCCAGTCTTTCTGCCACCGCCTCCTCGAGGGGAAAGCCGGCGCCATCCTTGTCATGGACAGCGAGACCGGCGAGGTCCTGGCCCTGGTCTCTCGTCCCACCTTTGACCCCAACGCTTTCGTGAATCCGGAGCGGGGGCTTGAGGTGCGCCATGCCCTTGGTAACCTGGAACGCCCGATGTTCAACCGGGCCCTCCGGGCCGCGGTTCCTCCGGGCTCCACCTTCAAAGCGGCGGTGGCCTATGAGGCCCTCGTGTTGAAAAAGATCCAGGGGGAGACCGCTTTTGTCTGCCCCGGTTTCTTCACGCTGGGACGGGCGATCTTCCACTGCTGGAGACAGGAGGGCCACGGACCCCAGGCGGTGCGCGATGCCCTGGAACATTCCTGCAATGTCTTCTTCTATCAAACCGGCCGGCGTCTTGGAGTGGATGGAATCATCCAGGCGGCCCGCCTGTTCGGCCTGGGGCGCAGGACAGGCATTGACCTGCCGAGGGAATCGGACGGTTTTGTGCCGGACCCGGCCTGGATGAAAGCGGCCGCCAAGCAACCCTGGCAGGAGGGGGACACGATTTCCTTCGCCATCGGCCAGGGAGCGCTCCAGACCACGCCGCTTCAGATGCTCCTCCTCTACACGGCCATCGCCATGGACGGATACGTTCCGCAGCCGCACCTTTTGATCGGGATCGAGGGGGACCGGACCCCGGGCCCCCGCCGCATGACCCGCCTGGCCCTCAACCGCGGCGCCCTGGCCAGGGTGAAGGAAGGCCTGGAGCAGGCGGTCAACTCCCCGACCGGAACCGGGCGGCTGGCCCAACTTCCCGGCGTGAAGGTGGCGGGAAAGACCGGAACCGCCCAGGTGTCCCGCGGGTTTCCCCATGCCTGGTTCTGCGGCTACGCCCCGGTGGAGCGGCCCAGGATCAGTCTCGTCGTTTTTCTGGAACACGGGGGGAAAGGGGGGGACCAGGCGGCGGCGGTGGCCAAAGAGGTGCTGGTTGCCCTGAAAGAAATGGAATACCTCTGATGCTGAGCCGCCGGCAGCTGCAGGGGATCGACCGGCCGTTTCTTTTGACGACCCTGATTCTGCTGGGGATCGGCTTTCTGGTTTTGTACAGCGCTTCCCTCCAGAAATCACAGCTCCTGGGGGTGAGCTTCATCTGGCGGCAGCTCACCTGGGCGATGATCGGGGGAGCGCTTGCCCTGATCCTCGTGGAGGTGGATTACCACCGCTGGCTCGAATGGGCCTATTGGCTCTATGGGGTGAACTTGCTCCTCCTCCTGCTCGTGCTGGCGGTTGGAGTGACCCGGGGCGGCGCCCAGCGCTGGCTGGAGATCGGGGGCTTCACCCTGCAGCCCTCGGAGCTTGCCAAGATCACGACGGTCCTCGCCCTGGCGAGGACCCTGGGCTCGCGGGGGGGAGTGGTTCAGGGGTGGAGGGCCCTTTTTGTCTCGGCGGCCTTGACGGCCCTTCCGGTGGTTCTCATTCTCATGGAGCCGAACCTGGGAACGGCCTGCGTCTTCCTGGCCATCGCCTTCTCGATGCTCCTCGTTTGCGGAATCCGTCTGAAGATCGTGGGGTACCTCCTGGGGGCGGGGGTTCTGTTGGCCCCGTTGGCTTGGTGGCGGTTGGCCGACTATCAGCGTTCCCGGCTCTTGGTTTTCCTGAATCCGAACCTCGATCCTCTCGGGGCGGGGTACACCGTCGTTCAGTCCAAGATCGCCATCGGCTCCGGAGGGCTCTGGGGGGAGGGATGGCTTTCCGGCACCCAGAACCAGCTCAACTTCCTCCCCGAGCGGCACACCGACTTCATCTTCTCGATCATCGGAGAGGAGTGGGGTTTCCTGGGGACGAGCCTCACGCTGGCGCTCTTCGCGTTCCTTCTTTACCGGGCGATCCTCATCGCCACCCAGACCCGGGATCCTTTCGGACGGCTTCTCGTCACGGGGCTCTCCGCGATGCTGGCCACCCACGCCGTGGTGAACACCGGCATGACGCTGGGGATGATGCCGGTGGTGGGGCTGCCCCTGCCTCTCATGAGCTACGGCGGCTCATGGCTTTTGACCTGCCTGGTGGCGGTCGGGATGATCCTTTCCGTCGGGGTCCGCCGCCCCGTCTTTTGAAAATTGTGTCTTTGACACTTTGATACATCCTATTGAATTCCTCGTATCCGTCAGCCACACTTAGATGGAGGAATTTTAAGGGAGGAAAACCCGATGAAAAATGAACGCGGAGCCATCCTACTTCTCGTCCTCTTGGGGCTTTTTACCGTGACGATTCTGGCAAGCGCCTTTGTCCATCTGGGGATGTATGAGCAGCGCCATTCCGAGTACAGCCAGTCGGGGTCGCAGGCGTTCTACCTGGCGGAATCCGCCCTCGACCGGGGGTTAAACTGGCTTCGGGGTCAGTTGGTTCCCCCCGACGCCGCCCGTCAGCCCTTCGGCCAGACCTCTGTGGCCTTGGGGACCGGCTCGTATCTGACGACGATCACCCCGGACCCGAACAACCCCTTCTCGCAGATCAAGCGCTTCACCATTCAGGGAGAAGGCCGCACCGGCACCTGGGCGACTCCCATGGCCACGCGGGTGAACAGTCTCATCGTCCAGACGGAGAGCTTCGCCCAGTACGCGTACTTCACCAACAGTGAGCGCTCCTGGCCCAACGGCGTGCAGGTCTATTTCATCACCGGCGACCGCCTGACGGGGCCCACCCACACGAACGGGGAGTTTTCCATGTTCGGGCGCCCGATCTTCGAGGGACCGGTGAGCAGCGTTTCCTCGCGCATCAACCTCTGGGGCGGAGCGGCAGTCACTCAGCCGGTCTTCAAAGAAGCGCCCAAGCTCGGGGTTCCGGAGAAGAAGTTTCCAACTTCCTATCCGAGCGGCATCGTGGAGGCCGCCGGCAATGGAGGCCTTTCCGTTCGGGGCTCGGCGACGGTGACCCTGCTTCCGGATGGAAAGGTGCGGATCTCGAACTCCTTCGGCGACTACAACAACACCGTTCTGCCCCTTCCCCGCAACGGCGTCCTCTACGTTTCGGGGAACGTGGAGCTCAAAGGGACCTTGAAGGGCCAGCTCACCATCGGTTCCGCCGGGGATGTCCGGATCGTCGACTCCGTGAAGTACGCCACCGATCCTCGAACAAATCCAAAATCGACCGATCTCTTGGGGATCGTCGCCGGGCAGAACATTCAGGTGGCCAAGGAGGCGCCGAATGATCTCAAGATCGACGGTTCGATCATGGCGCTGAACCGCTCTTTCGGAGTGGAGAACTGGTGGGAGAGGCCCCCCAGGGGGACCCTCTCGGTCTACGGCGGAATCATCCAGGCCAACCGCGGCCCGGTGGGCAGCTTCAACGGCAACAATGGGACCAAGCTTTCCGGCTACACGAAAGATTACCGGTACGATCCCCGCTTGAAGAGCATGAGTCCGCCTGCTTTTCCGACGACAGGGGATTACACGGTTCTCCTTTGGCAGGAACAATAAAGCGCTTCGATGAGCGAAAAGAGTAAACGGATTCTCGCGGTCGGCGTCGGCGTCGGACTTTTCTTTCTCGCGGTTCTGGCGATGATGCGCCCCGCGCACAGGGTCCCCTCTTCTGAAACCCCAGCACTCTCTCAGCAGGGGACCCATCCATCGACTCTGCCGCGGCCGGCCGAGCTTGCTGTGCTGCAGCCGTCGGCTCCTCATCCCGAGACGCCAAAGCCCGTCGATCTGAAAGTCACTTCTTCCTCGGCTCCGGAGACTGTCCACAAGCCCGGATCTCTGAAGGCCCCACCCGAGGAGATCAAGCGGATCGAGCAGGAAGGGGCCGTCGTCTACTAGTTCCCCGCTTCAGCCAGCCGTTTCTCTCTTGTCCTCAGGGGTTGTGAAGATCGGCCTGCTGGTTGGGCTCCGCGTGGGAGACTTCCACGAGCTGCCGGAACTGGGCCAGGAGCAGGGCAGGGTCTTTGCCGGGTGGGCATCGAACCACGGCGATTCGCTGGGGAAGGATCGCCTCCTCCAAGGAGCAGTCCAGCTGCTCTACCAAGGGTTTCCAGCGTTCCTGAGGAACGTCCGGATGGAACTGGACGAGCAGCCGGACTACCATCTCCCGAGAAAGATCAATACGCGACCCCTCCCTCCTTCTTCATCCGCTCCACCTCCTGATGAGGGATGTTCATCGACCCTTTGGCCGGAGGCGAACTCTCCTTCGTGCCCATCTTCGGAGGGGTCACCGGCTTCTCCAGACGAGGAGGGGGGAGAGGAGCGGAAGCAGTCGGAGGAACCACGCGGATCAGATCCATCCCCTGGAAAGGAACCCCCTTGAGGGTCTTACCCCTTAAGATTCCGTTGAGGTCTTCCGCCTGGAACCCTGTCAAGGCATTCTCAAAATGAGCCACCAGATCCATCAGCCCGTCCTTGTTGACATCCTCGATCCCGCAGGTGTTGGAAGCCAAACTCTGCTCCTGACCCGTCCGGCCAAAGGTCAAGGACCCCCGATCGGCCACAGCCGGAGCGTTGAACTCTTGGGTTGAGAGGATCGCCACCGGGATCTTCCCTTTGGACTTCAGGTTGATCGGATTGGGCGCTTTCTCCCCGGGCTTGATGTCGACGGGGACGATGATCAGAGAAATCTTCGGTTCCAAGGAATATCCCAGGAGCATGACATCCTGCGCGTCCATCTGATTTCCGTTTTCCGTGAAACTCCTCGTATCCCCTGCCACAAAGACCTTCTTTCCGGAGACTCCAACGACCTGAGCGATGTCATCCCGAACCCCGCCGTAGGTCAGCTCCGAGAGGACTTCTCCGGTGCCCGCATCCATCTGAAGCAGCAGCGCGTCCCTGGCTTCGATCTGACTGTCTTTGTCTGTCCCCCCGACCACATAGAGTCTGTTTCCATCGACAGAGATGGCCCGGCCCACATCGCTTTTTACGGTTCCCCACTCCCTCGCCCAGAGCCGGTTCCCTCCCTGGTCGTATTTCATGACGATGAGATCCAGGCCTCCTTTGGATCCGGCCTTGAGCGTTGTGACCAGGTAGAGGTGGCCTCCGGAAGCTGCCAGATTTCCATGCCAGGCCGATGCCACCAGCTCTGTCGAGCTCCTGGTCCACAAGAGATTTCCAGCAGGGTCGACTTTCCAGAGGGCGGCCCTTGTGTTGCCCCTCCAGTCGATCTGCTCAGCGGGGGTCTTTGGCTGGAGGGTACCGGCCACATAGACGGCGCCGTTCATGGCCGCGAGATGCAGCCCACAGCTGAAGTGTCCGTCGCTGGTCTCACCCAGAGGTTTCGACCAGATCAGGTTCCCGTTGGCGTCAAACTTGGCGAGGAGGGAGGTGACGTTTTTCAGATTCGCCTCCGCGTATCCGGTCGCGTAGAGGAAGAGGGATCCCTCCTCCGCCACGGCGACGACATCCATCAGGCTTTCTGTTCCATTGATGGAGGGAAAGAAAGAAGGCCTGACGACCCAAAGGGATTTTCCGACATCCTGCCCCGTGGGTCCATTCAAGGGATACTTCACGAGGACTCCCCGCCGCGCCCATACCCCATAGCGGTTGACCACCGCCACTTTGGATTGTCCGACGAAATAGAGCCCATCCGGCGCCCATGCGGCCCCATAGAGCGGCTCTTGGTTCTGGATGTTTGGGTCGTTGGGCCAGCGGAAGGACCAAATCGGCGATTTGGAGTCCAGCGGGCAACAGATCACCCGCGTCTGGGGGTTCAGGGAGTTGTATTGATCCAGGAAGGTCAGGACGAGATGATTTCCGCGCTGGGCCGCCCCCATGCACCAGGGTCCGGAGGCGTCAGCGATGAAACGGGCGCCTTGATTTCCCGGCCCGCCAAAGTAAGCGGCACCCTCGAACCTGGGTTTTTCATCCTCGGCCTCGCTGGGGTTTGCGGAGAAAATTGCGGTTCCCATGAGAACAAGAAGCCATAGAGAAAATCCACCGATACCCTTCATTGCCTTGCCCTCCTTATGGATTGGGGTTGATGTCATACCTCTGGTCGAAGTCCGGGATCGAGATGAACTCTCTCAATTGGGCGTAGCTGGCTGGATACCGGCCGTACACCTGACGGAACGCCTCCATCGCTTTGTAAATGGAGTTGAGTTCCGCCTGCACGCGGGTGTCCTCGGCGTTCTGGCGGTGGCGGATGATCCCCACCACCGCCAGAGCCGACAGGAGCCCGATGATCGCCGCGCAGAGCGCCAGCTCCGGCAGGGAAAACCCCCGCCGGGAGGGCTTATTTCTCCTGGACCACATCGCCGGCCGGGGTGACGACAAAGTTACCGCTGTGGCCCTTTCCGCGAACCAGCCATGGCTGGTTGAGCGGTGCGGGCTGCGGAGGCCTCACCACCGGAGGCACAGGGGCAGCCCCCCAGGGGAAGGTGAACGTTCCTGCCCGGATCTCCTCCGTCCACCTCTTCACATCCAGGGCGTTGAGGAGTCCGGCCCCCAGCTTCCCGGCGACACTGCCGTTCTGGCCGTCGATGTTGTGGGCCTTTGATTTCAAGACCTCCTCGCATTGGCCGGCGGTCAAGGAGGGAAAGGCGGACTTCAACATCGCCAGCATCCCGGTGATGAACGGCGCCGAGAAGGAAGTCCCTCGGGACGTCCGGTACCCATCGTGGCTTAACAGGCGCATCGTGTCCCCCGGGGCGGTGATGTCCACCGTGGAGCCGTAGGCGGAGAATCCGGCCTTCTTTCCCCCCTCATTGGAGGCAGCCACCGAGATCACTCCCTTGAAGGAGGCAGGGTAGGCAGGGGCCTCTGTGCCGTGGTTTCCGGCCGAGGCCACCACGATGATCCCTTTTTCCGCCGCCCGATCAATAGCCTGTTGGACAAGAGGAGAGCCGCTCATGCCTCCCAGACTCATGTTGATGACCTGAGCCCCGTTGTCCACCGCGTAGTTGATCGCCTTGATGATCGTGCTCCAGGAAGCGCCGCCGCTGGTGCCGAAAACCTGAACCGGCATGATCTCGATCGCGGCGTCTCCGGCTCCATCCAGAATTCTTCCGGTCGAGGCGGTGCCGTGCCAGTCTTGGCCGACGCCAGAGGACTGGGTGTTGGTCGTGTTGTTGAGGAAATTGTAGCCCTCGACCACCCTGCCCGCTAGAACGGGATGGGTCGCGTCAATCGCCGTGTCAATGACGGCCACCCGGACCTTGGCCCCCGCCCCCAGGGTTCCCCCGGAGGGAGGTTCCGCCCACGCTTCGGCTGGAATCCAGAGATCCAAAAACAGCGGCTCGTAGAGACCGTTCGGTTCGGCATGGGCCACCTCCGGCATCTGCCGGAAACGGGAAACCATCTCCGGCGGAGCGATCCCCTTGGGGAAGGAAACGACGTAGATCCTCTGAGGGTCGATCCGTTCTTTGAGCGAGGCCCCCGCCTGTGAAATCAGGCGCTGAGCTTGTTCCGGGGTCACCGCTTCCTTGAACTGGACCAGGGCCTCCCCAGCCACAAAGGAAGCGGGCTTTGCGGCGTTGCCCTTGGCATGAAGTCCTAGAGCGATTCCACTTCCGATCAGAAGGAACAGACCCACTAAAATGGACTTTTTCATGGCAGTTCTCCTTATAATCCTATGTCAAGGATACCACAAATGAGAGTTGTCAAGGGGTCTGGGTTAATTCATAAAGTATTGTTATATAATGAGTTAAGCTAAATTATTATCTTGCATTAACGTATTTCGCGCCCGCTTTAACCGGGGGGCAGGACAGGCAGAAGAATCCTGAGGGTAGTCCCCTTTCCAACTTCGCTCGCGATGGATATCTTTCCTTGGTGGCGCTGGATGATGGTGTAGGAAAGGGAAAGCCCCAAGCCCGTTCCGACTCCGACGGGCTTGGAGGTGTAGAACGGATCGAAGACCTTCTGGATCTCCTCCGCCGGAATCCCGACGCCGGTGTCCTGGATGAGGATTTCGATCTGGTCTTCTGCGGCCTTGGTCCGGAGGATCAGGCGCCCCTCCAGGGGCATCGCCTGAACGGCGTTGAGAATGACGTTGACGAACACCTGCTTGAGTTGGGCGGGATCCGCCATGACCAGGGGAAGATTCTTCGCGTACTCCCGCACCACTTCAATCGATTGAAGGTTGGCCTGGTGCTCCGCCAATTTTAAGCTCTCATCCAGCAGCGGATGAACGTTCGTCGGCGCCTCGACAGGGGGCCTCACTCGAGAGAAATCCAAGAGGTTATTCACGATCGTCTTGGACCGGTTGGCCTACCCGTTCCTCCAGGGTTTGGTTGAGAGTGGCCAGCTCATTGTAGGAGGTCTGAAGGCGCTCCACCATCTGGTTGAAAGAGGAGGCCAGCTCCCCCACTTCATCTCGCGCCTGAACCTGACTGCGGTGGGCGAGATTTCCTGATCCGATCTCCTGGCTGTCCGCGACCAGGGTTTTCAAAGGGCGGGTGATCGACCCCACCGTCCACACCGAGACAAAGGCGCCGATCGCCAGGGTCAAGAAAGCGATCCATCCGATGGCCCGGCTGGTTTTCTGGATGACCGATTCGTCGAGAGGGATTCCCAGGAGGGCGATCGGTCCCGCGGCGATCGGCGGCACCCCGCCGGTGACCAGCCTGGCCATCCACAGGAACCGGCCCCCCTGCGGGAGGAGGATCTGCTGGGGAGGCCTGGCCAGGGATTTGAAGGCGCCGGCGGCGATGGAGTTCCGAGCTCCCTCATGCCATTGGGGGGACCAGAGCCGGTTCTCTCCCCAGAGGAAGCCAAGCTCCGCCCCCATGAGCTCTGAAAGGCGGGCGAGGTATGCTTCCCCGATGAGGAGGGAGAGCGTGATCGTCCCCAGGATTTCGCCCGAGGGTTTCCTGACAGGCAGGGAGAGAAGCAACCACCACTCTCCCGTGAAGAGGTCAAAGCCCAGCGTTTCCCCGCCGCTCATGGCGGCGGAGATCAAAGGTTGTTTGGAAAGGTCCTCTCCCAGCGGAGGGTATTCTCCGGTGGAGGCGAGGACTTTCCCCTGGGTGTCCGTCGCCCAAAGGAGGTTGGCCGCCCGGATGGTTTTCACCTCCATGAGGAGGGGTTCAAGCTGTTTGTGGTCCTTGAGGAGGGCGTTTTGGAGACTGGGAAGCTCCGCCAGGATCCGTCCCCGGTCGAGGAGCTGGGCGCCGGAGCGCTCAAGGACGGAGGAAAGAACATGGGAGGCCGCCTGAAGTTCCCGCTCCGCCTGCCGGCGGAGCTGCTGGCCGAATTGGTGCCGGACGGTGAGGAGAGCTCCCGCCGTGAGAGCGAGCAGCAGCCCCAGGATCAGAAGGAGCAGCTTGGCGCGCAGGCCGAATCGAATCACCCGTCACCTCCTTGGGCGAATTGTACCATACCGTTTTAGGGGTCCCGCGTGCTAGAATCTGCATGATGAAGTTTTCCCCGCATTGTTTCATGCTGGCTTTCTGGCTCCTGGCAATGGGCGCTGCCCCGGCGCGGGCCGAGGAGGCGCTCTCTCTCCAGCGGCAGATCGAGGCGGCGGAGAAGCTCGACGGCGAAATCGCCCAGGCGACCGAGGAGTTGAAGAAGGCCCCCTCTCCCGCCGAACGCAGTCGCCTGGAGGGGAAGATCCGGGAGCTTCAGGCCAGGCAGGAGATCCTCCTCGATCAGCTCGAGGAAGTGGTGGGACCTCTGCCGCCGAGAGTCCGGCGAGAGTCCCCGATCCCTCTTGAGCAGCAGCTCAAAGGCCTGGAAAGGCGTCACGAGACCACCCTCGACAACGATGCCCAGCGCCGCTCCTCGCAATAGGGTCCGCTTCATCCTCTTCTTGATTTCGTTTCTGGCGGCGTTTCCCCTCCCTTCCGCGAAGGCCCTGGAGCCCTCCGAAAGGCCCTCCGCCGACAGCGAAGCGGCAGAGCGGACCGCGCTCTTTATCGGGCTTCTCAAGCGTAGGGCCCAGCGGCTTCTCGAGGCCAGGCGGGAACCGCCTCCTCCCCGGATGAACGTCTCGGCGGGGATTTCGGAGGGGTACGAGAGCAACGTCAACTTGGACGGGGCGAGGAAGGGGGATTACTTCACGGAGGAGAGCTTCAATTTTGTTGTTCGTCCGATTCTGCTGTCATGGCTGAACGGGGAACTCTCCCACAGCTTGCTCTTGACCCACTTTCAGGAGTTGACCGACAGCAACCTCTGGATGAACATCTTCACCGGAGGAATTCAGTTCCAGCCGAAGCAGCTCCTCCGGCTTGACCTGGGAGCGGAGTACGGGATCCTCAACTTCCCCTACAGTTCGGACAGCAGCTTCTTCGATCAGCGGGCCAGAGCGCATCTGGCCCTCGCGCAGACCCCCTGGCTCACCCACAAGATCGGCTGGACCTACCAGCTCAGGGAATACGACACCCGGAAGGCCCGCGACTCCAGCAACAATCAGCTTCCCGGCGTCAACCGCGAGGACCAGCGGCACATTTTTCTCTATGAAGCTCAGGTGCGGGTCCGCAAGGCCTCCGCCAGGATCTCAGGGGAATTTTACCGGAACTTTTCCAATGAGCAGTTTCAGGAGTATTACGATTGGGAGAACATCAAGCTCCGGGCCACCCTGACGCGGATCTTCTCGCCCCGGTGGTTTGGGACTTTCAGCGGCAGCTTCGAGAGGAAGAACTACGAAAGAAGGTCCGTCCCCGCCATTGACATCTCCGAGCGGGACAACCTCTACACCTTGGCGGGTTCTGCGATCTACTCCTTGAATTCCAACGTGAGCTTCACCTACTCCCTGACCTACCGATACCAGGACTCCAACGACCCGCGGTTGGACTTCACCGATTGGATTCAACAGGTCGGGGTGACGGTAGGATTCTAAGGGGAGGGACTTTATTTCTTCGACTTCTTTTCGGCTTTCTCTTCCGCTTTTTCCTCAGCCTTCTCGGCCTTGGCCTCCACCTTCTCCGCCGCCTTCTCGGCCTTGGCCTCCACCTTCTCCGCCGCCTTCTCGGCCTTGGCCTCCACCTTCTCCGCCGCCTTCTCGGCCTTGGCTTCCACCTTCTCCGCCGCCTTCTCGGCCTTGGCCTCCACCTTCTCCGCCGCCTTCTCGGCCTTGGCTTCGGCTCTCTCAGCGGCCTTCTGGCTGAGCCGCTCGGCGGCTGAGTCGATCCTCGCCTCCAGCTTGGCCTCCATCTTGGCATCGAGCCGGTCCCCCACGTTCTCCTTGGAGAAGTTCTGTTCAACCTTTTCGAGCTGCCGCTCCATGGCCCGCTCGTGCGCGTCCAGGGAGGCATCGGAGACCCGTCCGATCCTCTCCGCGACCTTGCTCTCAAAGCTGGCGAGCTGAGCGATGGAGGACCTCAGTTCGTTCTCATAGCCGGTTCCCGGACCGGAGTAGACGTCCAACGCCAGGGCCACCCCCGGTTCGTCCATGGCCCGGGCCACCTTGAACTGTTCCTGAACGAAGGCGGCATCCACCGCGTCCAAGGCGATCGTTCCGTCCCGGGTGACCAGGTACTCCTGAAGGAGTTCGGGCAGGGATTCCCGCATGGCTTGGGCCAGCTTCCGGCTGCCGGATCTCTCCTCCTGGGCGATGATCATCTCCGCCTGGTAGCGGAGCTCCAGGGCCTCGGTGGCCCCATCGGCGGCAAAGGAAGGGTTGGCCAGATAAAGGAAAGAAAGGGCCAGCACGGATGCGCCGGCGCCGGACAGAAGTCCGTTCCTTTGGATCGCGCTGCGGAACGGGTTTAACCTCATCTTCTTCCTCCTTCTCTGGCAACTGGCTGCCCCGTCCTTCTTCCACTTTCCCTTCCGGGGCCCTCTAGTTTTGCGTCCCCCGCTTGCGCGGGGTTTGCCCTGATACCGAAGTACTTGTGCTTCTACTGTAACTATACGTTCCCCAGGCAGCAGGAAACAAGGGGGTGGAGGATTCCCGCTTAAAACCGCTTAAATTCTTCTAGGGGAGGAGAGTTTCGGATAACGCGAAAATGGTGCAAATGGGCAATCTCTTTACGGCTGGGAAAGGGCGGCGGAGACGATTCTCTCCAGGTAGTCCAGGTCGATCGGCTTCGTGATGAAGTCGAAGGTCCCCCACTGTTGGGTCGCCTGGTCGGCGTTCTCGTAGAAGGGGTAGCCGGTGAGGATGGCGATCTTGACGTTGGGGTTGATGGCCCGGATCGCCTCCAGGGTCTTCAGGCCGTCCATCTTGGGCATCTTCAGGTCCATGAAGATCAGCTTCAGGTGGGGGGTCGCCCGGATCCGCTCCAGGGCTTCTTCGCCGTTGGCGGCTTCGAAGATCTCATCGATCTGGAGGGACTTGAGGAACTTCACCAGCATCGCCCGGACCGGCGCCTCATCATCGACCACCAAAACCGCTTTTTTTGCCGCCTTGTCCATTTACAGGAACCTCACCTTCAGGGCCAAGGAGATCACCCGCTCCAGGTAGTCCAGATCCGCGGGTTTGGTGATGAAGTCCAGAGCCCCCCACTTTTTCAGCGCCTCATCCGCCCCCCGGTAAAAGGGGTAACCCGTCAGGACGGCGATCTTGACCTCCGGGAGAATCTTTCGGATCTCCTGGAAGGCCTGAACCCCATCCATCCCCGGCATCTTCAAGTCCAGAAGAACCAGCTTCAGGTGGGGGGCGGCCTGAACCCTCTCCAGCGCTTCCAGGCCGTTGGAGGCCTCCAGGATTTCTTTGACTCCAAGGGATTCGAGGAATTTCCTTAAGGTTGTCCGAATCGATGCTTCATCGTCCACGATCAGAACGGTCTCCTTCTCCAACTTTCCTCCTCGATCTGAAAGAGTAGTATACCATGCCATTTTTGCATCGGACACTTGTGCACTTGTCGTCAAGCTCTTGAATTGTTGAGCAGGACTCGTCCATACTTGCCTCGGGTGTGCAAATGGATAGATTGATGACCATAGATGAAGTCGCTCAGTACATGCAGGTCAGCCGCTTCACCGTCTACCGGTTGGCCAAGAGGAACTCTCTGCCCGGGACGAAGATCGGACGGCAGTGGCGCTTCCAGAAGGAGGAGATCGACCGATGGGTGAGAGAACAGCTTCCAAGAGAATCGTAAATCCCAACCCGCTTCACCGCTCACTGTTGCCCAAGGGCTTGAAGGAGAAGCTCATCGTGGCTTTCTCCCTGATGTCGGTGGTGCCGCTTCTGATCCTGGGCCATGTCCTGACGAATTACGTTTTCCCTTATCTGGGACCGGTGGGGGATCTGTCCCTGGTGGCCGGGCTGGCGGTCTTGATCGCCTTCCTCGGCTACGCCGTGGCGAAGGGGATGGTCAACCCCGTCATCAAGCTGGCGGCGGAGGCCAAGGCGATCGCCGAGGGGCACCTCGAACGCCAGGTGGAGGTGAGGTCGCCGGATGAAGTGGGGACCCTGGGATCGGCCCTCAATCAGATCACCCAGCGGGTCCGGGAGAACATGGCCCAGCTCCGGGTGTATGGGGAGCAGACCAAGCACATGAACCTCGAGATCAACCGCAGGATCCTCACCATGTCCCATCTTCTGCAGGTGAGCAACCTCATCACCCAGCAGGCGAAGGTGGAAGAGGTCACCACCTTCATCCTCGAGAAGCTCGCCCAGACGGAGGAGGCGGAGTTGAACTGTTACCTGGAGCCGACCGGAGAACCCTCGGCCTTCTTGGTCCGGGGGGCGCAGGGGATGGATTCCACTCAGGTGTCGGCCCTCTTCAATTCCAAGGTGGTGGCTCCGTGGCTGGCGCGGATCCTTGAGGAACGCCGGGTCCTGGTGATTGACGGGGAGCGGGCCCAGTCGGAGGAGGGAAAGCTCTGCCAGCAGCTTTTCGGGATGACGAACGCCGTCTGCCAGCCGCTCGTCTCCATCGGCCATGGAATCGGGATCCTCATTTCGGCCAACCGGAAGGCAGATTTCACCTTCACGGAAGACTGCCTGGAGCTTTTGAAGGTTTTCGCCAGACAGATGTCGATCGCCATTGAGAACGACTTGCTCTCGAAGCGGGCGGAGGAGCTCAAGGTCATCGATGAGCTCACCGGGCTTTACAACGCCGGCTACGTGAAGAACCGCCTGGAGGAGGAGGTCCGCCGGGCGATCCGGTATCACCGCCCCTGCTCCCTGATCCTGATGAACCTGGACCATTTCAAGCGGTTTCAGGATCTCTACGGGGGGTTGGCCGCGGAGGGGGCTTTGAAGCAGGTCGCGGATCTTCTCCGGGAGCAGGTGACGGAAGTGGACCGGATCGGCCGGATGGGGGCGGATGAATTCGCCCTGATCCTTCCGGAGAAGAACAAGCGGGAGGCGATCGATCTGGCCGAGGCGATCCGCCGGCGGGTGGAGGGGCATGCCTTCACGAACGGCAGCCGAGCCATCGCCGGGGTCCTGACCTTTTCCGGAGGCGTCAGCGAGAACCCCCTCGACGGCTCCTCCGGCGAGGAGCTGATGGCGAAAGCCCTCGAGGCGATGAAGCAGGCCAAGGGGCAGGGGAAGAACCGGGTCATTGCCAGCGGCCTTGTCCCGGTGCAGGTGAAACGATGAAGACCTCCGTGGATCAGCTTTTAAAGGAGATGGTGGAGAAGAAGGCCTCCGACCTTCACCTGTCGGTCGGTTCTCCTCCTTTCTTAAGGATCGACGAGGATTTGATCCCCACCCCCACCCCGCCCTTGAGCGGGGAAGAGACCAAGGCCCTGGTCTACTCCTTGTTGACTCCGAACCAGATCGCCATCTTTGAGCGGGAGAAGGAGCTGGACATGTCCTTCGGCCGGGACGGGATGGGGCGCTTCCGGGTCAACGTCTTTCTTCAGCGGGGCTCCCTGGGGGCCGCGATCCGGCTGCTGCCGGTGAAGATTTTGAGTTTCGAGGAGTGCGGTCTGCCGGCCAAGATGGTCGAGGAACTCTGCCGCCGGAAGAAGGGGCTGATCCTCATCACCGGGGCGACGGGGAGCGGCAAGTCCACGACCCTTGCTTCCATGGTCGAGTGGATCAACCAGCATCGGCAAGCTCATGTCGTCACGATCGAGGACCCCATTGAGTACGTCCACTCCAACAAGAAGGCGATCATCGACCAGCGGGAGATCGGGGTGGACACCTTCTCTTTTGGAGCGGCCCTGAAGCACGTTCTCCGGGAGGATCCGAACGTGATCCTCATCGGGGAGATGCGGGATCTGGAGACGATCGAGGCGGCCCTCAACATCGCGGAGACCGGGCACCTCGTGCTGGCCACCCTCCACACCTCGGACGCCGTGCAGACGGTCAACCGGATCGTGGACGTTTTCCCCGCCCATCAACAGCAGCAGGTCCGCGTGCAGCTCTCCTTTGTGCTTCTGGGGGTGCTCACCCAGCAGTTGATCCCCAGGGCAGGCGGCTCGGGACGCTCCCTCGCCGTGGAGATCCTCATCGCCAGTCAGGCGGTCCGGGCCCTCGTCCGGGAGGGGAAGAGCCATCAGATTTACTCGGTGATCCAGACAAGCCAGCGAGACGGCATGCGGACGATGAACCAGTCCTTGGCGGAGCTGCATTTGAAGAAGGAGATTTCTTACGAAGAAGCGCTGGCCCGCACGCCGGATCCTGAAGAGTTCTTGAGGCTCATTCAGCGTTAGGAGCTGACATGGTGACCCCTCCTCGGCGGGTGATCGCGAAACAATTGGGAGAGCTCCTCATGGAGCGGAAGGTGATCACATCGGACCAGCTCCATGAGGGGCTCAAGGTCCAGCAGTCCAAGGGGGGTCTCCTCGGCCAGATCCTCGTGAGCTTGGGCTACGCCACCGAAGAGGCGATCGCCCAGGCCCTCACGGCCCAGTACGGATTTCCTTATCTTCCCCTGAAGCATTACACGATCGAGGGGGAGCTGATTCGCCTGATCCCTGAGAACGTCGCCCGCCAGTACTGCCTCGTGGCCGTGGACCGGATCGGGGACACCCTGACTGTGGCGATGGCCGACCCGCTGAATTCCAACGCGGTGGAAGACATCGAGATGCTGACCCATTGCTCGGTGCAGATTTTCGTCTCCACGATGAGCGACGTGGCGGAGACGATCCGCCAGCACTACGGAGAGAACCATGGGTGAGGGGGCCGTCTCCGCCAAGGGAACCCGGGACAAGCTCAGCACCACCTTGTGCGCCCAGGGGCTCCTGAAGCCCGAAGACCTGGAGAGGGCCATCAACCTCCAGAAGGAGCGGGGGGGCTCTTTGAGCCAGGTCCTCATCGAGCTGGGGCTGGTCGATTCGAAGACCCTCACCTCCGTCTTGAGCCGGACCCTGCGCATCCCGACGATCAGTCTTTCCAAGATGGAGCTGGATCCGGAGTTGACGAAGCTGATTCCCCGGAAGCTCGCCTTCCACTATCAGATCGTTCCGATCTCGCGGCTGGGGACCCAGTTGACCGTGGCCGTCTATGACCCGATGAACATCCTCGCGATGGACCACCTTTCCCAGACGACCGGCCTCATCCTCACCCCCATGATCACGACCCGGGAGGAGATGCAGGAGGGGCTGCGCCGGCTCTACGGGGGCGTCATCGTCGACACGATCGAGGAGCTCAAGGAGAAGGCGGTCTCGGCGGCAAGAATCCAGGTTTTGACCCAGGAGGAACAGGCCTCTCACGCCGAGAAGGTGGAAGACCTGGTCCGCCTCACCCAGGAAGTCCCCGTCGTCAAGGTGACCAACGCCGTTCTCACCCAGGGGGTGAACTTGAAATCCAGCGACATCCTCGTGGAGCCCTTTGAGAAGAAGCTCCGAATCCGGTACCGGGTGGACGGGGTGTTCCGGGAGGCCGAACCTCTGCCGGTGGCGATGCACACGGGGATCGTCTCCCGGATCAAAGTGATGTCGAACCTCAACATCGCGGAGCACCGCCTTCCCCAGGATGGCCGGATCAAATTCGGGGTGGGGGGCCGGGACGTTGATTTCCGCGTCTCGGTGATTCCTTCCTATTACGGAGAGAAGGTCTGCATGCGCGTCCTCGACAAGAGTCAGGTGATGCTGGAGATCGGGAGGCTGGGTTTCGAGAAAGAGCCGATGGAGATCTTGAAGGAGGCGATGCGACATCCCCACGGGATGGTCCTCGTCACCGGCCCCACCGGAAGCGGCAAGACGACGACCCTGTACTCCCTTTTGAAGCTCTCGGACCGGCCCGACCGGAATCTCGTCACCGTCGAAGACCCGATCGAGTACGACATGCCGGGCGTCAACCAGGTGGCCGTCCGGCCCGACATCGGGCTCACCTTCGCGGCGGCGCTGCGCTCGATCCTCCGGCAGGACCCCAACATCATCATGGTCGGGGAGATCCGCGATGGGGAAACCGCCGACATCGCCGTGAAGGCGGCCCTGACCGGGCACCTGGTCCACTCCACTCTGCACACGAACGACGCCATCGGCGCCGTGGCCCGCCTCGTCAACATGGGGATTGAGCCGTATCTGGTGGCTTCCTCCGTTCTCTTGGTGGGGGCCCAGCGGCTCCCCCGGAAGGTCTGCCCGGCCTGCAAGGAGACGGTTCATCCCCCCAAGGAGCTCATGGAACGGTTTGAGCTGCCCGCCAACGGCGCCTACCGCAAGGGGAAGGGCTGCCCCGAATGCCGGGGAACCGGCTTGGACGGCCGGATCGGGCTTCTGGAGTGCGTTCCGCTGATTCCCCCTCTGCGGCGGATGGTGGCGGAGGGGGCTTCCTCGATGAAGATCAGGGATGAAGCGAGGGCCAACGGTTTTCTTTCTCTTCGGGACCACGCGGTGGCCAAGGCGGCGGCGGGGGTGATTCCGCTTGAGGAAGTGGCCAGGACCACCGTGGGCTATCAGGAGTGATCTTTAAGATGGCCGAATCGTTAAGACAAAAAATGGTCGACCTCCTCGTGGAGTCACGGGGGATTGACCGGGCGAAGATCGAGGGGCTTCTCAAATCCCCTCGGGCCAGGGAGAAAGGCCTGGGGGCCCTTCTGGTGGAGGAGGGCCTCATTGAGGAGCCCGACCTCATGTCCACGCTGGCCAAGGGGCTGGCGATTCCGCCGATCAGCCTCAGCAAGGTCCGGATCGATCCCTCCCTGGCGGAGCTGGTTCCGGAGCGGATCGCCCGTCAGCACCGGCTGGTGCCGGTCTCCAAAATGGGCGCGCGCCTGTCGGTGGCGATGTCCGATCCCTTGAACCTGCTCGCCCTGGATGATTTGACGACCCTCACCTCGCTCGAGGTGAGCCCGGTCATCTCCTCGGAGAAGGAGATCGAGGCGGCCATCCAACGGCTTTACCAGAAGCCGATTGAACAGCTCGAGGCGTTCCTGGAGAATCCCGAGACGGAATCGGGGGCCTCCGGCGCGGAGGAGGAGGTGGTGGAACTGACCGCCTTTGGGATGGAAGGCCGGAAGGCCCCCATCGTGAAGGTGGTGGACATGATGATCGCTGAGGCCCTCAGTTCCCGGGCCAGCGACATCCATGTGGAGCCGTACGAGGATCACCTGCGGGTGCGCTACCGGATCGACGGAGCCCTTCTCGACGCCTTCCGCCTGCCCAGACGGCACCAGAACGCCTTCTTGACGCGGCTGAAGATCATGTCGAATCTGGACATCACGGAGAACCGCCTGCCTCAGGACGGACGGTTCAAGGTTCGGATGGACAACCGCGAGGTGGATTTCCGCGTGTCGGTCCTTCCGATCAGCTTCGGGAACAAGGTGGTTCTGCGGGCGCTCGACAAGAGCAACCTCTCGGTCGGGCTGGACCAGCTCGGGTTTCTGCCCGGTTCGCTGAATGCCTTCAAGAAGGCGGTCGCCAGGCCCTACGGGATGATCCTGGTCACCGGGCCCACGGGAAGCGGCAAGTCCACCACCCTGTATTCGGTTCTCGCTCAGATGAACGAGCCGGTCCGAAACATCATGACGATCGAAGATCCGGTGGAGTACCAGGTCGAGGGGGTCACGCAGGTCCAGGTGAACCCGGAGATTCAGCTCTCTTTCGCCAACGCCCTTCGGGCTTTTCTGCGCCAGGCGCCGGATGTGGTTCTGGTCGGGGAGATCCGGGACGGAGAGACCGCGGACATCGCCATCAAGGCCTCTCTCACCGGACAGATCGTCCTCTCCACCCTCCACACGAACGACGCCTCAAGCGCCGTGACGCGCCTCATTGACATGGGGGTGGATCCGTTTCTTCTGGCCTCCTCTCTTGTCTTTGTGGCGGCCCAGCGGCTCTGCCGGCAGGTCTGCCCCCGCTGCAAAGTTCCTGACGAAGCGGCCGGGCCCAAAGTCAAGGAACTGGGAGGGTCGGTGCCGAAGGGAACAGTTTTCTATAAAGGAAAGGGCTGCCCCTACTGCCGAAAGACCGGCTTCCGGGGCCGGTTCGCCATCCTGGAGGCGATGCTGGTGGACGACCGGATCCGGGAGATGATCATCGCCAAGAGGCCGCCGGATGAAATCAAAAGCTACGCGGTCTCGCAGGGGATGCAGACCCTGCGCCAGGAGGGATGGGAGCATCTGTTGGGCGGGCGCACCTCGGTCGAGGAGGTGCTCCGGGTGACGGCGGAGGAGTGATGCCGAACTTCTCGTACGTGGCCAAACTGGAGGACGGACGCCGGGTGACCGGTGCCTTGGAGGCGGCCTCGGAAAACGTGGTCCTTGAGGCGCTCCACCGGCAGGGGATGACCGTCGTGGATGTGAAGCCGTCCAAGGGAATCTCCTCCCGCTCCGGGGGCAAGGTGACGATGGATGACCTGGCGGTCTTCGCCCGGCAGATGGCGACCCTCGTGGACGCGGGGATCCCGATCGTGGGGGGCCTGGAGGCGGTCGCCGACCAGCTGGAAAGCAAGGCCCTCCGGGATGTCGTCCGGAAGGTGAGGGAGTCGGTGGAGGGGGGAACCAACTTCACCGCCGCCATCGGCAAGCAGTCGAACGTCTTCTCTCCCTTGTTTGTCAGCATGGTGAAGGCCGGGGAGGCCAGCGGCCACCTGGCGGAGGTGTTCGACCGCCTGGCCACTTACCTGGAAAAGAGCGCCGCCCTCCAGAGGAAGATCAAGTCCGCCTGCGTCTATCCGGTGATCGTCATCTCCATGGCCCTGGTCATCACCGCGGTCCTCATGCTGAAGGTGATCCCCGCCTTCAAGGACATTTTCACCACGCTGGGGGCGGAGCTGCCCCTGCCGACAAAAATCTTGATCGGCGTGAGCGACCTCACCCGCCAGTTTTTCCTGCCCGGTCTGGTATGCTTGGGGGGAGGGCTCTTTGCGCTGAAAAAATTTGTCCGCAGCTCCCAAGGGCGCTTCCAGGTGGACCGGCTGCTTCTGAAGATCAAGATTGTCGGGCCGATCGTCCGGAAGGTGGCGATCGCCAAGTTCGCGAGGACCCTGTCCACCCTGATTCGAAGCGGCGTGCAGATCCTCTCGGCCCTGGAGATTGTGGCCGACACCTCAGGCAACCAGGTGGTTTCCGGGGCGGTTCTCCGGGTGAAGAACTCGATCCGGGAGGGGGAAAACATCGCCGCCCCCCTGGCCGCGAGCGGCGTTTTTCCACCGATGGTAGTCCGGATGATCGCCGTGGGAGAGCAGACGGGACGGCTGGACGACATGCTGACCAAGGTGGCGGAGTTCTACGAGGACCAGGTGGACGCGGCGGTGAGCGGCCTGACGAGCGCCCTGGAACCGGTGATCATCTCGGTGCTGGGGATCGTGGTCGGCTCCATTGTGTTGTCGATCTTTCTTCCGATCTTCAAACTGACCGAGATGCTGGGGAGGTGATGAGCGATGCGGTGCAGGGGGTTTACCTTGATCGAAGTGGCGGTGACCGTCGCGATCCTGGCGATTGTCATCGCGATCGCGCTGCCTTCTTTCATGAAGATGAACATGGTGGCCAACGAGGAGGCGGTCCTCGAGGCGATCCGTTCAGTGGTCCAGGCCTGCGACAGCTGGCAGTCCAACACCCAGACCGGTTTCCCGGACAACTTGAGTCAGCTCACCGGCGCCAACCCTCCTTACCTTGACGGGCGCTTCCGGGCGATGTTCACGGCTGGAAACGTCTTCAAAGGATACCGTTTTGCCTACAACTCTCCTCCCGGGGGAACGGTGGTGAACACACAGGCGGGCGCGGTCTTTTCCCCGGCGCTCGACACCTTCACCCTCGCAGCGGATCCCATCCAGCGGGGGGTCACCGGCCAGCGGAGCTTCTTCGTTGACCAGAGCGGTGCGATCCGGTTCGACACCCGGGGGCCGGCGAACGCCAACAGCACCCCCGTGGAGCAGTCTGGGAGCTGACGGCGTGCGAAGAAAAGGTTTCACCCTCGCGGAATTGATGATCGTCGTGGCGGTGGTGGCCCTCTTGGTGGCCATCGCCATCCCGAACCTCCTCCGGGCCCGCCACAATGCGAATGAGTCGACGGCGGTGGAGGCGATGCGGGCTTTCTCCACGGCCCTTGAATCGTTCCGAGCGGCCCAAACTCCTCCGACCTACCCGGTGGTCGCCAGGAGCTTGAGCGCGGCGAATCCCACTTATCTACCGGCTTCTCTCACTTCCGCCACGACTCCCGGCACCGCTCGACAGGGGTATTACTTCACCTACACCTTCATCAGCGCTGATTCTTATGCGGTTCAGGCGGCTCCGGCGGCGGCGGGCACGACCGGCAGCCGCCGCTTTTATGTGGATGAGACTGGAGTCATTCGGGCGAACCCCGCGGCCCCCGCCGGGCCGACGGATCCGGAGATCCAATGACGGGAGAAAACGGCTCAAGAATATTGTGCCCCAGGGGCTTGAATTCTTCCGGGCTCAAGGGTAGACTTTCTTTGGAAGTGGGTTTCATTTCATTGTCCCGCTTCCGGTTGTGGCCTTTGGCAGGATGATCATTGTTCCATTTTAAAGGAGGAAGCAGCGATGCGATTATTCCGTAAGCCGAACAAGAAAGGTTTCACGCTCGTGGAGATCATGATCGTGGTTGCGATCATCGCCCTCTTGGCGGCGATTGCGATCCCGAACCTCCTGCGGGCCCGTCACAATGCGAATGAAACGGCAGCCATCGGGGCGATGCGGACCCTCTCCACAGCGATGGAGTCTTTCCGGGCCGCTCAGACGCCTCCGACTTATCCGGCCCTCATCACGAACCTGAGCACGGCGGTTCCCGCCTATGTTTCCGCTTCTCTGACGGCCGCGACCGGGCCGGCGACGGCAAGGCAGGGGTATTTCTTCGCCTATGTCCGGACCAGCGCCAACACCTACACGCTGCAGGGGACCCCTGCGACGGTGGGGACCACCGGCACCCGGCGGTTCTACGTGGATCAGACCGGCGTGATCCGGGCCAATCCCGTGGGTGCTGCGGGTCCGGGAAGTCCGGAAATCCAGTGATCGTGTAGGAGGCCGAAGTTTCAAGTTGCCTTCGGGCGGCGGGCTCTCGAAGAAAGGCCCGCCGCCCGTTGTGCTTCAAGAGACAAGGGGCGAATCGATGATCTCATTCATTCGAACGAAAAAGGGATTCACGCTCATTGAGGCGACGGTGGCCGCCCTCCTCGTGGGGATCGGAATCGTGGGGCTGATGGCGGCGTTCGCCTCGGGGCTGATCCTCCTGGAATCGAGCCACAACATGGCGGTGGCTTCCTCGGACGCGAGATCCGTTTTTGAGGAAATGCGGCGGTCCGCCGGCAGCGGGCTCAATCCGGTCGTGACGAAAAACTGGACGGCGTGGGCTCAGGGAAACGGACTCACCACCCTCACCAACGAGCAGATCACCGTCGCCTTTGAGAATCCCAACGCCGATCCCGTGCAGGCCACCGTGACGGTGAGGTGGTCCGAAAGGAACCGAAACCGCCAGGCGAACTTTGTGGGATTGGTGACCCGGAGATGAAAGCAATGAAGATGAAGCACGGCTTCTCTCTGGCGGAGCTGTTGGTCGTGGTGGCGATCTTTTCCATCCTTGCTTCCGCCGTGGCGCTGGCCCTGGTCTCTTCCCAGAGAACGTGGGCCACGGGGTCCGGCCAGGCGGTCTTGACGGCCCAGTTGCGGCGGGCCCTGGACCGGATGAGCCGGGAATTGACCGAAAGCAAGACGAGCGAGATTCAGCGCCCGGCCCCCAACGGCCTCTTCGACGCCGCGGTCACCTTTCGGGTGCCGCAGGATCAAAACGGAGACGGCAACGTCCTGGACGCCAACGGAAACATTGGAGAGTGGTCCGGCTGGATCACCTACCGCGCCGCCCGCGTGGGCAGCGGCACCGCCTGCGTCCGGGAAGTGGCCGGGGCAAGCGAGGTGTTGGCCAGCAATGTTTCCAGCGTCCTTTTCCGGAGGCAGGCGGCGACTCCGGACGTGGTGGAGGTCCAGGTCTCCTGCTACGTCGTCACGGAAAAGGGACAGCAGATGCTCCGCAGCATGAACACCCGCGTCAAGCTCCGGAATTGATTCAAATTTAATCTCCCCTGCGGTAAAATGCTTCAATGTTCAGACCTCTCGCATCTTTTCAGAGTCTCTTGAAGCAGTCCGCTTCTTCCATCGGTTTGGACATCGGGAGCACCTCTGTCAAGGGACTCATCCTTCGCCAGACCTCCCCTTCCCTCAAAACGGCGCAAGCCGCTTTCCGGCCCTTGGCCCCCGGCGCGGGTCCCTCGGAGCGGACCAAGGCAATGGAGGAGGTCCTCCAGGCCCTCAACGCCAACTCGGTCCCTGTGACCACCGCCGTGGGGGGTCAGGGGGCGGTGCTGCGCTGGGTGGTCCTGCCGAAGATGACCCCTCAAGAGCTGAAGACCTCCCTGGCGTTCGAAGCGGAAAAACACATCCCCTTTAAGCTGACCGAGGCGTACCTTGATTTCGCGATCCTGGGAGACCGGCCCGCGGGGAGGATGGAAATTCTCCTGGCCGCGGCGAGGAAGGAGCTGGTCGACGGTCACCTGGAGGCGGTGAAGACCTCCGGCATCCATCCGAAAGCGATCGACCTGGAAGCAGCTGCCCTGGCCAACGCCTGGAACGTGGGTCCCCCCGTCCCGAAGGATTTTTCAGGGGTCAGCGTCCTTCTCCATGTGGGGGCCCGGGGGACGATCATCAACTTTCTGGTGGGGGATCGGCTCCATTTCAGCCGGGAGATTCCCTATGGGGGCGACATCTTCACCCAGCAGATCGCGGAGGCCCTCGGCGTTGACGCTCCTTCCGCCGAGGGGATCAAATGCTCTCCGGGCGAGAAGGAGCCGCAGGTGAAGCAGGCGCTCCTTTCGCGCTGGGAGGAATGGCTGGCGCAGTGCCGGCTTTCTTTCGACTTCTATGAGAGCCAGTCCGGCCGGGGAGTGGAGCGGCTGGTCTTGAGCGGCGGCTCCGCCCCTTTGAGCGGATTCAAGGAGTGGATTGCTGAGGCGAGCGGTTTGCCGACGGAGCTTTGGAACCCTGTGGCGGCTTTTTCGAACTGCCTCGACCCAGGGATGCTGAAAGAGGCGGCGCGATGGGGGGTGGCTTTGGGGCTCGCCGCCAGAGGGCTTCCCGGGTGACCCTCCGGTTGAATCTCATGCCCACCTCGGAACAGGCGGCGCGGTCCGTCATCCCTGACCTTCCCTGGAGGGAGATCGGCATGGCGGCGGGGGCCTTGCTTTTCCTCTATTCTTCCTGGACGATTCTCGCCCAGCGCGTTCAGTCGCGTCAGCTGGCTCGCCTCTTGGCTGAGATGGAGACCCTGGCCCCCCAGCGCTCGGAGTTCGAAAAGGTCCAAACCGCCCTTCGGGCCCTCCAGAACCGGTCCAATGTGATGAAGGGTCTCAAGGCCGCCCAGGCCCAGTGGGCGCCGCGCCTCAACCTTCTCTCGGACGCGCTGGTTTCCGATCTGTGGTTTACCCACCTGCGGTTCGGCCTAGCGCAGACGGGGGAAGCGTCCGGGCAGCCCGAAGCCCCCGAGATGAGCCCGGCCCCGCCGGCGGGGCCCCTTCTTTTGCTGCAGGGCTCCGCCTTGGTCGGCGGCGAGGGAAAGCCGGCGGCGGTGAGCCGCTTCCTCCAGCGGCTCAAGGAGCATCCCGAATTTTCTCGGTGGTTCAGCGGCATGGAGCTCAAAGGGGTGGAGCAGCGCCGGGTGGGGCAGGAGGAGGTCAGCGATTTTCTGCTGGCCCTGACTCCGAGCCAGGGGTGAACGGATGCCCAAGGGTCTGACCCCTCAAGAGCAGCGGAAAATCCTGATCGCCCTCGGGGGCGCCCTCGCCGTGCTGGCATGGTTGATCCTGGTCCTGATTCCGGTTCAGAGCTCTTTGGCGGGGATCCGGCCCCAGGTGATCGATTTGAAGGATCAGCTCGGCAGCTTGCGCCAGGGGCTCAACCAGCTGCCGGCCATGGAGGAGGAGCTCAAGCGCCTCTTTGCCGAATACGAGCTGCCGGCGACGAACCTTTCTCCGGAGGAACAGCTTCCTCAGCTCTTGGAGAACATCGCCCAGCTGGCCAGGGCCTCCCAGGTCCGGTTGGTGGCGGTCAAGCCCAAAGCCGACTTGAGCCTCCTCGCTCCGGGCCCCAGCGGGTATCTGGAGCTTCCGGTTCAAATGGAGGCCTCGGGCGGCTATCACGCGATCGGCTCCTTTCTCGACGCCATGGAGAGATCCAAAAGTCTTGTGCGGGTGCTGGAGCTTCAGATGGAGCCCTCTTCGGAGGATTTGTGGCATCATCAGGCGATTCTGATTCTCCAGCTGTATCTGGTGCCCTCCGCAGGCCAGGGGGTGGGGGAATGAGGCGGCGGAGCGTTCTTCCTCTGTCGATCGGCCTCCTCACCGCTCATCTGGCCGGCCTGTCCGTGGCGCGCGCAGAATACGCCCCCAAGGGCAAGCGGGATCCATTTGTCCCCTTGGTCACGGAAGCGGGGCAGCGGATCCACCCCCCAGGACTCGATGAGGAGGTCTCGGAGGGGGTGGCCGGACTCTCCCTGCAGGGAATCGTCTGGGACCCGAACCCCAAGGCGGAGTCCTACGCGGTGATCAATGGACAAGTGGTCCGGGAGATGGACGAAATCGACGGCATGAAGGTGGTCAAGATTGAACCCATGAGCGTCACGGTTCTGGTCGAAGGGCAGCCCCACGAGCTCGCCCTCCACCAGCCCGAACCAGAGGAGACGAAAAGCCCATGAGATTCTTCCGGGCCTTCATCACTTTTTTCGTCGTCGCGGGCCTTGCCGTTTTCCCCGGCGCGGCGGGGGGCCAGGAGGAGGAGAAGGAAGCTCCCCCGGTTCAGGTCGCCCAGATGGCTCTTCCGGAGCTTCCTGAGCTTTCCCTGATTTCGCTGGATTTCAAGGAGGCGGAGATCGGGACGGTCCTTCAGGCGATGGCCCGGAAGGCCAAGATCAACATCGTCCTCGGCAAGGAGGTGGCCGGTTTTGTCACGATCCACCTGGAGGATGTCACCTGGGAGCAGGCCCTCGACGTGATCGTCAAGACCTACGGCTTCGCCTATGAGAAGGATGAGAATGTGATCCTGGTGAGCACCCTCGAGGACCTGAAGACCCGCCGGCAGGCGGTCAAGGAACTGGTGGACATTGAGCCGGTGACGACGAAGGTGATCTATCTGAAGTACCTCGACGCGGCGGACGTGAAGGCCTTTCTGGAGCCCCAGCTCACCGCCCAGGGGAAGATCTCGGTCCTGGAGATGACAGGCCAGAAAGGATGGAGCTTTGGAACGGGGGAGGCCGGTTCCAGCGGCACGGAGGAGTCCAAGGAACGCCAGGAGCGGGAGAAAGCCCGTTCCAAGGCGGTGGTGATCACCGACACCCCGACGACGATCGACCGGCTCGAGAAGATCCTCATGAAGATTGACGTGATGCCCAAGCAGATCCTCATCGAGTCGCGCGTGATGGAGGTGAACCGGGACCTTTTGCGGGACTTGGGGATTGAGCTCGGGACCGGCAGCAGCTCGACGACCCTGAGCACTTCCGCCGGATTCGTTTCGAGCACCGGCGCCCGGACGTTCAGCCAGCAGGTCTTGGAGGAAAAAGCCGAGGCGGCCAATTCCAATTTCGGCGGATCGGTGTTGAGCCAGTTTTTGACCCCATCGATCTTTGTGCCGGAGACAACGGGTCTCACCGCGGCGAATACCGGATTGTCCCTGGTCCTGCGCAAGCTCAGAGGGACCCAGCTGGAGATGCTGATCCGGGCCCTGGAGGAGGACGTCCGGACGAACACCCTGTCGGCGCCGAACGTCCTCACCTTGAGCGGGCAGGAAGCGAGGATTCTTGTGGGAACGAAATACCCCATTCTCGAGACGCAGGTCTCGGGGACGGACTCCACCACCACGACCACCTCCCTGGCGTACTACCAGAACATCGGCATCGAGCTCTACGTCGTTCCGCAGGTGAGTGGCGACAAGCACATCGACATGATCATCCATCCGGTCGTTTCCACCCGGACCGGAACGGTCGGAACCAACGCCTACCCGATTCTGGATGTCCGGGAGGCGGAGACGCAGATCATTTCTGAAAACGGCGAGACGATCGTCATCGGCGGGCTCTTGAAGGATTTGAAGGCCAAGTCGAGAATCGGTCTGCCGTTTCTGGGGAAGCTGCCTTTGGTGGGCCCCCTTTTCTCCCGGTCCACGACGGATCTGGAGAAAATCGATCTTTTGATCTTCATCACGGCCCGCATTGTGGAACCGGGCTCTACCACTCCCGAGGAGGTTCAGCGCCTGCAGAAGAAGTATCAGGAATTTGTAGAGGCGCAGCGTCCCCGGAGGAGACCCAGACCCGCTTCCGTCCGTCGTCCGGCGAAGGCCAAGGCCGAAACGGAGCCACCGAAGGGCAACCGCGGTTTCTTGAAGAAGATACCCTGAGAAGGGCCTGATCCTAAGAGTTTCCTTTCGTGACGAAGACCGTCAAGGCCTACGCCGTTTTCCTTCCGGAGCTCCGCCAGCTCCTTTCCTCGGGCGACACCGGCACCCTGAAATCGGTCCTCAGGGAGATCAATCCCGTGGATCTGGCCGAAGGGTGGAAGCTCTTGAGCCGGGAGGAACAGCTCTCCTTCTTTCAGGTCCTCTCCACCCGGGGGGCGGTGGTGGTGTTCGAGGAGCTGGATGTGGAGGACCAGATCTTCCTCCTCCAGGCGATGGGGGAGCAGGCCACCGGCCAGATGGTGAACGAGCTTCCCCCGGGCGAGGTGGCCCATCTTCTGCGGAAACTTCCTCCAAGGGTCGTCCGGCGCTTCAAAAATCTCGTCAAGCTCCAGGAGGCGACCGACCGCCTGGAGCAGGTCCTCTCCTACCCTCCCCGCACCGCCGGCTCCCTCATGCACACCGAGACGGTCCGCCTGAAGGAAAACCTGACCGCCTCGCAGGCCCTGGAGATGATCCAGGCGGTGACCCGCATCCACGTCCACGAGGCGGGGATCCTTTCCACCTTGTATGTGGTCAACGGCCAGGGGGTCCTGGCGGGGTTTGTCACCCTTCAGGCACTGGTCGCCGCTCCGCACGACGCCAGGATCGGGGAGCTGATGAACTCCGCCCGGGCGATTTCGATTCAGGCGGCCGCCGACCAGGAGGAGGCGGCCCGCCTCGTCTCCAAATACAACCTCATCTCCGCGCCGGTGGTGGACGGCGAGGGGCGTCTGGTGGGGGTCCTCCTCATCGACGACGTCCTGGACATCATCCACCAGGAGGCGAGCGAAGACATCGCCAAGATGGTGGGAACCCGGCCCGAGGAGTTCAGCCGGCAGACGATCCTCCGGGCCGTGTGGCTCCGCCTGCCGTGGCTGGTCGCTTCGATCATCGGGGGATTCATCGTCTCGATCGTCATCAAGCAGTTTGAGGGGACTTTGTTGAAGATGGTGGCGCTGGCCTCCTTTCTCCCGCTCATCGCGGCGATGGGAGGCAACGTCGGCGCTCAGTCGGCCACCATCGTGGTCCGGGGGCTGGCGATGGGGCAGGTCCGCGCGGGGGGGTGGTGGGGCGTGATGCTGCGGGAGATGAGGGTGGGGCTTATTCTGGGGCTCTCTTATGGAGCGCTGGTGGGAGCCCTGGCCTACCTTCTTTATGGAGGAAATCTGGGGTGGCTCTTCTGCGCCGTCGTGGCCGCCGGGATGCTCACTTCCATGACCGTGGCCGCCACCATCGGGGCGGTGGAGCCCTTTCTCTTTGAAAAGCTCGGGATCGACCCCGCGACGGCCACCGGCCCCCTCATCACCACGACGACCGATTTGATCGCCACTTCCGCGTATCTCACTTTGGCAACCGTGATCTTGTTGTGAAAGGAGATCTTTCCATGAAACGAGGATGGATTCAAATTTCAGCGGCGGGGCTCGCCCTGGGTCTGGCTTGGGCGGGGGCGACCGCCCAGACCTACAGGCCTGCGCCCACTTCAAGGCCGAGGGCTTCGGATCAAGAGGAAGAGAGCTTTGAGCGGTCAGTGGACTTGGACCGATTTCGAAAGGGAAACTACGGGTGGGACACGCAGGAGCTGGTCGCCAGCGGCCTCACCGCTCTCCACCGGGAGCACGAGGAGATCTTAAAGGAGCTCCGGGGGCTTCGGAGGAAGGTGGAAGAACTTGAGGAGGGACGATGAGGGAACTTCTCATCAATGTGGAACCCAGGGAGATCCGGTCGGCCGTTCTGGTCGAGGGGGTCTTCGAAGAGCTTTTTGTGGAACGGGCTTCCCCGGCTCCCCTGTTGGGCAACGTCTACAAGGGGAAGGTGACTTCGGTGGTTCCGGGGATCCGGGCCGCCTTTGTGGACGTGGGGATCGGGAAGAACGGGTTTCTGTACCTGACCGACATCGTGGGCCCGACGCCGGAAGTGGAAGAAACGGTCCATCTCGAGGGGCCCCGTCCGGCGGTCCCCCTACACGCCTCCGCGCAGCCCCGGATTCAGGACTTGGTCCGGGTCGGGCAGGAGGTTCTCGTCCAAGTGATCAAGGAGCCGATCGGAACGAAGGGGCCGCGCCTGACGACCCACCTCACCCTGCCGGGGCGCTTCATCGTCCTCATGCCGCTGGACGCGACGTTCGGCGTTTCCAAGCGGGTGGACGATCCCAAGGAGAGGGACCGCCTGCGGAGTCTGGTGAAGGAGCTTCACCCGCCCCAGGACATCGGGGTGATTGTTCGGACCGCCGCGGACGGGGCGACCCGCAAGCAGCTCTACCGGGACTTGAGGTTCCTCGTCGCCCTCTGGAAGCGGATCAAGGTCCGGTCGGTGAGGGCCCCCTCCCCTTCGCTGATCCACGAGGAGTACAACCTCCCTCTTCGGATCGTCCGGGACAACCTGTCCGAGGATGTGGCGAAGATCATCGTTGATTCCAAGGAGGAGTTCCGGAAGCTTAACCGCTTCCTCGCCCAGACCGAGCCCCACATGCGCTCGCGGGTGGAGTTGTACCATCACGAGATCCCCCTCTTTGAGAAGCGGGGCCTCGAGCGGGAGGTGGAGAAGATCTACAACCGGAAGGTGGAGCTTCCCAGCGGCGGGACGGTGGTGATCGAGCAGACGGAGAGTCTCGTCGCCATCGACGTCAACAGCGGAAAGTTTACCGGAAGAAGAAACCTGGAGGAGACCGCCTTCGTCACCAACATGGAGGCGGCCAAGGAGATTCCCCGTCAGGTCCGCCTGAGGGACTTGGGTGGCATCCTCATCATGGACTTCATCGACATGAACTCGCAGTCCCACCGGCAGAAGGTGTTCAACACCCTGCAGAATGCCTTCCGGAAGGACCGGGCGAAGACGAACCTGATCTTCCTCTCCGAATTCGGCCTCGTGGAGATGACGAGGCAGCGGGTCCGGCGCTCCCTGGAGTCGGTCTCCTTCCAGGA
>JACPXR010000065.1 GCA_016196465.1 Candidatus Omnitrophota bacterium
AGGGTGGGCAGGGGCCAGAGGTTTGCCTTCTTTAAAACGGTTTCGACGCACAGGTCGAACCCGCCGCTCAAGCAGACGACCGGCACCCCTTTGAGGCGCATCTCATGGAGGAAGCCGGGGAAGCTGGAATCCACCTCGACCCTCGAAGCAAGGAGGGAGATCACCTCTTCCCGGGAGGCCCGGACAGAACCGATCTCGGTCTGAAGCCCCTCCCGGATGCTTAAGCTCCCGGAGACGACCTTCTTCTGGACCTCCCTCCAGGCCGGGGATCCGAAGCGGTCCAGGATCTCCACCAGGGTGTCCTGGCGGGTCACTGTTCCATCGAAGTCGCAGGCGATCAACAGGGGGTCCACCTTCATCCCCCTATTATCCGGGTCGGAACGAAACCTTGTCAATCGTTTCGGCTCGAGGTAGGATAGGCACCCTATGAAACGCCGCGTCCCGCCCTGGGGGATCATCGCCGGATTGCTCCTCGCCGCTCTCTTCGGAGGTTCTCTCCTTTCGGCTGAGCCGGAGGTGATGATCGATTTCTGGGAGCTCTCCGTCGGGGAGGACCTCATGCGCTCCCTCCTCGACAAATTCGAGCGCCAGCACCCCGGCATCCGCGTCCGCTTCCAACAGCTCTCCTGGGATTATGGGCTGGACAAGATCATCACCTCCATCGCCGCGGGAAACGCCCCGGATCTCTGCGAGCTGGGAACCGACTGGGTACCCCAGTTCTCCTCCACGGGGGTCTTGAGGGACCTCACCGAGCCGCAGGCCCCCCTGAAGGACGGCCCGGAGGATCCGGGCCCTGGGGGATGATTTCTACGGGATCGGGATCCATGTCGCGGAGCCCTACGCCCCCTGGCAGGAATTCCTCCCCTTTGTCTGGGGAAACGGCGGGCAGATTCTGGATCAGAAAAACGAGCGGTGCCTGCTGAATGAGCCGCCGGCGCTGGAGGCCCTCTCCTTTTACCGGTCGCTGAAGCCCTACGCCCTTGTGGAGCGCCAGCCTCAGGTGAACCAGCTTTTCGCCCAGGGGCGTCTCGGGATTCAGATCTCCGGCTCCTGGAACTTCGCCCTCATCCCCCGGATGAATCCGACCCTGAACTTCGGCGTGGGGCTTCTTCCGAGGCCCTCGGCGAACTCCGGGACGCCGGCTTCTTTTGCCGGAGGGGAGATTCTCGTCCTCTTGAAAAGCGCCCGTCACCCCGAAGCGGCCCTGAAGCTGATTCTCTTTCTTGCGCAGGAAGAGCAGGCGATGGCGATCGCCGAGGCCCAGCGGAACATCGTCCCGACGGTGAAGTCGGCCTACCATCACCCCTACTACCAGAGCCATCCGGAGCAGCGCCTCTTTTTCGAGCAGGTCCGGTACGCCGTGGCCCCGCCTCCCCACCCGGCCTGGGTCCAGATGCAGGAGAAGATCAGCCGGATGGTGGAGGAGGTGATTTTAAACGGCCGCAGCCCTGAGGAAGCCCTGAAGGCGACGGCCCGGGAGATCGACGAGATCCTTCAGGCCCCCGAGATGAAGGCCCAAGTCAGCGACAGGGCGGCCTTCGCCAGCTTCCTCCTTCTCACGGGGGTGTCGGGCCTCGTTGTTTGGCTCATCCGCCGGCGCAAACGGTCCCTCCCGGGTCCGAAGCTGCGGCTTGGGAATCTGCTCGTGAGCTATGTCTTTGTCTTACCCTGGCTTCTCACCTTTCTGGGGTTCAGTCTGATCCCTCTGCTCCACTCGCTCCTCTTGAGCTTTTCCCGCTACAACCTCCTCTCCTCCGAGATTGCCTTTGTGGGGATACGGAATTTCTGGGAGGTGCTCCAGAACCCCGATTTCTTGAAGGCCCTGGGACACACCCTCTTCTTCGCCGCCGGAACGATCCCCCCCACGATGATCCTGGCCCTCTTCGCGGCGGTCCTCATCAACACGAAGGTCCCCTTCAAACAGCTCTATCAGGCGGGGCTCTTTTTGCCGGTGGCCACCTCCGTCATCGTCATCGCCATGATCTTCACCTACCTGTACGCGCCGGACGGACTGGTGAATCTGTTCTTGGAATGGCTCCACTTGCCCTCTCCGGATCCCAGCTGGCTGTTGAACACGAAGTGGGCGCTTCCGGCGATCATGATGATGAACGTCTGGGCCAGTTTCGGCTACTACATGGTTCTCTTCCTGGCGGGCCTGCAGACGATCCCCGTGGAGCTCTACGAAGCCGCCTCCATCGACGGGGCGAACGACTGGCAGAAGTTCCGCCACATCACCCTGCCTCAGCTGAGGCCGATTCTCCTCTTGGCCACCGTCATCAACACGATTCACGCCTTCCAGGTCTTCCCGGAGATCTTCGCCATGACCCAGGGAGGGCCCCTGGGGGCCACGACCACCGTCGTCTGGTACCTCTACGAGACCGGCTTCCACCGGTTTGACATGGGGCACGCCGCGGCGGTGGGGTATCTCTTGTTCCTCATCACCATGTGTTTCTCCTGGGTTCAGATGCGGTTCTTCAAGATGGAGGAGCGGGTCGGATGAAAGACAGGGTCGCCCTCGCGGCGGCGGTCGTGGTTCTGACGGGGATGCTCCTCTTGACGCTGGCGCCCCTCTTTCTCATGTTCTACACCTCCGTCAAGCCGACGGGGACCCTCTTCCAGCGGGCCCGGGAGGTCCTTGTGGCCGATTTTGAGGTGGGAAACTTGAATTCCATCGGCGGCCCGATCACCTCGGAGGCGGCCGGCACTTCCCAGGTTCAGACCGCCTTCGACCCGCTGGAGCCGGTGGCCCGGCAAAACCGCTTCATGAGGGTCCAGTACCTGAAGGGAGACTCCGCCGCCCGCTGGGCCACCCGCGTCAATCAGGACATGCGGAAGTTCTCCACTGTGGAGCTAAAAGTCAGGGGGGAAGCCGGAGGGGAGAGCTTCACGATCGACCTCGTCGACACGAAGGGGCGGCAGACCTCTCTTTCCATCCAGCAGTTCCTGCGCGGCGGCCTCAAGAACACCTGGGAAACGGTCCGGATTCCGATGGAGGCGTTCAACCTGTCGCTGCTCTCCCCCAACCTTCCGGAGCGGCAGGCGGAGGAGCTTTCGATCAGCTTCGTCGAGGGATCCGGCGCGATCTGCCTCGACGACATCCGCCTGGTCTTCCGGGAATGGACCCTCAACAACTACTGGGATGTGTTGATCAGCGGGCCCTTCGGCCGCTACGCGATGAATTCCGCGGGGATCGCCCTCGCCGTCACCTTCGGGAACCTCCTTTTCTCAACGATGGTCGGCTACGCCTTCGCCCGCTGGGAGTTCCCCATGAAGAAGCTGATGTTCTTCATGATCATCGGCTCCATCGCCATTCCCCCGCAGGTCTTGATGGTGCCGGTTTTCATCCTCATGAAGCAGATCGGCTGGCTGAACAGCTACCTCGCCCTCATCGTCCCGAACCTCGTGGCCCCCTTCAACATCTTCCTCATGCGGCAGTACATTTCCAAGCTGCCCCTGTCGGTGGAGGAGGCGGCCCGCATCGACGGGGCCTCCGAGTTCCAGATCTTCACCCGCGTCATCGTTCCCCTGGCCCAGCCGGCGCTGGCGGTGGTGGGGATCAACACCTTCATGGGCTCCTGGAACACCTTCTTGTATCCCTTCCTGTTGACGAACACCGTCGAGATGCGCACCCTCCCCGTCGGTCTTGCCCTCTACAAGTCCCTCCATGAGGTGGACTGGGTTCACCTCATGGCCGGCTCTGCGATCACCGCCCTGCCTGTGATCATCGTCTTCCTCTGCTTCCAGCGCTACATCATCGAAGGCCTCACCCGCGGCTCCACCGTCGGTTAGACTTGATATTTACCCCCTGGATCAGGTATCTTTTTCTTATGCATAAAAAGTTAGGCCATTTTGCTGCCCAATTTCTTGCCCTTCCACTCATTCTTTCCTTAAGCGCCCCTCCTCCGGCTCTTGCCATGCGGGTTGAAGCCGGCCTCGAAGGCAAAACCCGCGATGAGTTGCATGGAACCCTTCAGTCCGCCCACGCCGCCGGCCTGGAGGCGACAGAGGAACTCAGGGCGGCCTTGGACGTTTGGCCGCCGAAATTCTTTCCTGTTCAGGTTGAGGGGGAAGCGCCTCAGGGGAGTGGCGTTCGCGTCACTTATGGATCTATCTCGGGTTTTGTTCCAGGCGACTTGATGTTGAACGAATGGGGAGAGATTGCGGGCGATCCACGGCGTGCGCGATGGGTTCGGTACCACCGATGGAAGATGGTGGAAGCGGTGCCGATTGACGTTCCTGAAGGCCAAGGCCCCATCTTCGCTTTGATTCTTCCGCAGACGACGATTCCGCAGGTTCAGCATCTAGAAGAACTTTTGAATCATCCGGCCCTCTTTCGCCTTCTGCTCTATCGGAAGAAGCAGAAGGGGGAGATCGAAGAGTTCCTTTCTTGGTTGCTGAGCAACAAAGCCGATCCGAGACCGCAATTGTCGAGTTATAGCAGGCACTCTTGGGAGATGCTTCTTCTGCCCGGGCAGCGTCTCGAGATTGTTCGGTGGCTGAAAGACCATCTTGCCGCGGGGGTGCCGGAGTTTTTACAACAAGTGGCCTCTGACAGAGGAATTTCTCCCCGGTCGGATTGGGGCGAAACTCGCCGGATCGCGTCTCGTCCGGCTGAGGAAGTTGAAAGAATTGTTCGGATACGCAACCGGCTTATTGAGCAGTTATCCCTTCGATTCCGGGAAGGACAAGTGCCTTTGAGCCAAGAGGGTTCCGGCAGAGGAAATATTGCGCTTCGGATTGGCCAGCCGTTTTCTGACTACTCAAGGCAGGATCGGATTACCGTCCGATTCCATCTGCAGGAGTTCCCACCGACTCTTGAAATTCGTGTTGATCGAGCTTTTCGTAGAGATCCTGTCGGCGATCTCCATGTGAGGTTCGAGCAGGTGGTCAACGAAGTTTTGGAAGGCGAGCCGGGAAGATGGGATCCTCCACTGAGTTCTCCTGGACCCGCCAAGAGTCTCCAGGGGTACTCTAAAATCTACCGCTTCGTCCCGCCTCCAGAGGCCAAGCATCCTCCCTCAGCACCCTCCGCCGCCGGGCCCGCCCCTGGAGCGCCGGCGGGCGGGCTGGAGGAGGGCAAAGGCAATAAAGAATCAAGGGTGGAAAGTGAGAAGGGAGGAGCGGAAACTGCCTTTAGTGGGCGTGGCGTGAATGATGGTGTCGCTGGCGATACCGGTCGATCCCAAAAGCTACCACTACCGACAGGACAATCGCCCATATCACCAAGGTTGCCGTTGCCAGATCCATCTCAATCATCTCCTCTTGGGAACAACCATACGCTGATCCAGAATAGACTCACCATTACCGATCTGGCTACAAAACCAAGTATAACACAGTCCGCCACCTCCTTCAATGCTTTGGCCGCCGGGCCCGCCCCTGGAGCGCCGGCGGGCGGGTTGGAGCAGCCGCAATCGTTGGACACCTTGATTCAAGATGCGGTGGCGCCCGTCACAGCCATCACCGAGCAGGGAAGACCGGTGGCTCTGCTCATCGATCCAAGTCTCACGGATCTTTCTGCTGCCGGGCTGGAAGATCTGGCCAAACGCTTGAGAGGAATCAACCGATTCCCGATGATCTCCATCGCCTTTTTAACTCCAGAGAATGAAGCGCATTTTCGACTGGAAGGCCGTCCTCTGATTCGCCTGGTGCCTGATCGACCAGACGCTGCCGTCAACCCCAACACCCTTTATGCCACAGGGACAACTCCGGGCCAGCCGATCTTAAGGGAAGCTCTCCCCGCCATACTCACCGGAGCCCTGGCTCTTTGGCAGAAAGCCCAGGTCCAGATACAAAAAACACCCCTTCGGATAGACGTTCAGGTCTACCTCCAGCATGTCCGGGGCCTCAATCAGGAAGATATCTGGCAGGTCCTTGCCGTCCGCTTCGCGTAAAGACAAGTCCCTCGACAAGGCCTCCCAAGGATAACCGGATTCCGTGGCGTCCTGCCCTTGAACGCATCAACAAGGTGTATGATAGGGCCCAACAGAGAAAGGGGTTTCATGGTTGCGCCGCTGAAGCTGGGGGTGAGCTACTACGGGAACCGGATTCCCTGGAGGGTTAAGGAAGACCTCCAGGTGATCCGGGACGCCGGCTGCACCTACGTCGTCCACACCCTGAGCGAAGAGGACCTGGAGTTCTATGAGGGGGCGATGGCCGAGATCGTCCGCCTCTCTCATGAGCTGGGCCTGGAAGTCTGGCTGGACCCCTGGGGGGTGGGGCAGGCCTTCGGGGGGGAAACCTATTCCAGTCTGATCGCCAAACACCTCCCTTTAAGGCAGGTAAACTCTCTGGGGGAATCTCTGCCGATCGCCTGCCCGAACCAGGAGGGGTTCCGGGAGTATCTCTTGAAATGGATCCAGGCGGCCCGGAAGTGCGGGGCCGACCTCCTCTTCTGGGATGAGCCCCATTTCATGATCTATCCGGAACCGCTGGGAGAGAACAAGGAACCCAAGTTGTGGGCCTGCCGCTGCGGGGCCTGCGAAAAAAGGTTTAAAAATCTCCAGGGGAGTCAACTGCCTGAGCGATTAACGGATCCGGTGAGGGCTTTCAAGGAGGAGTGCCTGGTCGAATTCACCCGCTGGCTGTGCGACGAGACGAAGAGGGCAGGATTGAAAACAGGGGTCTGCCTCCTTCCCTTTGAGAGTTCCTCGACGGTGAACGACTGGGCGAAGGTGGTCCGGATCCCCTCATTGGACCTCTTCGGGACCGATCCGTACTGGAGGCCTCACCAGCCGGACGCGGCCGCTCATGTGGCGCGTTTTGCCCGGCGAGTGAAGGAATTGTGCGATGAGTTTAAAAAAGAGCCCCAGCTCTGGATCCTGAACTTCAACATTCCCAAGGGGGAGGAATCGGCGATCCCGGCCGCGATCGAGGCGGCTTACCGGGAGGGGATCCGGAACTTCGCCGCTTGGAGCTATTACGGGGCGAGCTACATCAAGCTCCGGGCGGAGGATCCTGACGCTGTTTGGACAACTCTCAGCGCTTGCTATCAGGATCTCATGAAAAGAAAGTCGTAAGTCCTAAGCTGTAAGGATTAAGCTTTTTATATTGACAAGGTTGCTTCAAGCGGGTATTTATAAAACGTTTATCCGGAGGGCTCCCCGTCATGCGTGGAACTGAGGTCGAAGCCAATCCGCTCACCGAGCGTGAGCGAAAGAACGTCGCCATCCTGGAAGCGATCAAGCGTTACGGCCCCATTTCCCGCACCGACATCTCCAAGCTGACCAAGCTCAACATCGTTACCGTCTCCAACTACGTCAACAGCTTCATCGAACACGGGCTCGTCATCGAGAAGGGCCTCGACATCTCCTCAGGCGGCCGCCGCCCGACGATCGTCGTCCTCAACCCCAAGGCCTCTTATGTGATCGGGGTGGATCTGGGCATCTTCCACATCGCCGCGGTCCTCGCCGATCTCGAGGGGAACGTCATCGGCCGCTCCCGGGCCCCGCGCCCCCGGGACACCGCCGACAACGTGGTGAAGGTCCTCACCGAGCAGATCGAGAAGGTGATCAAGTCCTCCGCCGTGGACCCGAAGCGGCTCCGGGGCGTCCAGGTCGGCGCCTCGGGGGTCATCGACCGGGAGGTGGGGACGATCCGCTGCACCGAAGGGGTCGCTTCGATCTACGTGCCGGTCACGACCCTCCTTTCCGACCGCTTCAAGATTCCGGTGAAGCTGGAGCATGATGTGACCACCGCCGCCTACGGGGAGTGGTCGCTGGGGGCCGGAAACGACGTCGACATCATGCTCTTCATGTATTCCGGGGTGGGCTGCGGGATGATCATCAACGGCGAGATCTATCACGGGGCGACCGGCACGGCCGGTGAGGTCTCGATCAAGGACCAGCTCGACCAGATCACCCTGGAGACGGTCTTTGAAGCGGTCAAGGAAGGGGACAAGCTGGCCACGGAGGCGGTCCAGAAGGCCGGTGAACGGCTCGGGGTCCGGGTCGCCTTTCTGATCAACCTCTTGAACCCCGGCGCCGTCGTCATCGGAGGCGGGGTGGAAGCGGCCGGTCCCGCTTTCCTCGAAGCGGTCAAGAAAATGGTCCGGATGTGCGCTTTTGAAGAGATGGCCAACGCGGTGAAAATCGTTCCCGCCCGCCTGGGCGAGGATTCCGTCGCCCTGGGGGCCGCCAGTCTCGTCATCCGCGACGTCTTCGCCAGCGTCTAGTCTCTCGCTTAAAGGAGCTCCCACCGTGGAATACGGACATTTCAACTCTGAGGGGACGGAATTCGTCGTCACCCGGCCCGACACCCCGCGGCCGTGGTTCAACTACCTGTTCAACGACCTCTACCACTGCCTGATCTCCCAGACGGGGGGAGGTTTTTCCTACCTGAAGGATCCGAAGTTTTACCGGATCCTCCGCTGGGACCACTTGAGCTCCGACCGTCCGGGGCGGTATCTTTACATTAAAGATGTGACAAGGAAGTCCGCCACAAGGCGTGGCGGATCCGCCAATCCTTTTGGCGGAAAGATCTGGACCCTGAACTGGCAGCCCAGCTGCGAGCCCCTGGAGGGCTGGGAGGCCCGCCACGGCCTCGGGTACACGACGATTCAGTCTTCGGCCAACGGCATCCAGGGAAAGATCACCTACTTCGTTTCCCGGGAAGCCCCGGTGGAGCTCTGGCTCGTGAGCTTGAAGAACAGCTCCCGCGCGAAGCGGAAGATCCAGGTATTCCCCTTCGTGGAGCTGATCTGCGGGGACGTGGCCCTGGAGACCCACTACCGGAACATCCTCATGCTTTACAACGAAGCGGATCTCGACTCCTCCTCCCAAGCCATCGTGGCCTTCAAACACCCCTTTAAGACCCGGCACAAGCCCGGGTACGGGTTCTTCGGGGTCAGTCTCCCCGTGGAGAGTTACGAGACCCGGCGGGAGCGGTTCATCGGCCCCTACGGAAGGTTGAGCAAGCCGCAGGGTTTGAAAGGGAAGAGGCTTTCCTCTCTGCCGGTGCGTGGGGAGGACATGGTCGGCGTCCTCCAGAGCACCCTGACCCTCAAGGCGGGGGAAACCAGGGAGTTCGTCGTGGTCCTGGGGATCACCGAGAACCGCCAGCAGGTTCCCGCCCTGGTTGCCCAGTTCCGCTCGGTGGAGGCGGCCAAAGAGGAGCTGGAAAAGGTCCGGAATTACTGGCGCGAGTCGCTCAAGAAGATCTGGGTGGAGACGCCGGATCCGAACTTCGACCGGATGACGAACCTCTGGGGAAAGTACCAACTGGAGGCGATCACCCACTGGCGGGGCACCTCCCATTACCACGGGGCGGAGGGGGGCTTGGGCTTCCGGGACACCGCCCAGGACGTGGAGGGGCTTTTAAGTCTCAACCTGGAGCTTGCCCGGGCCAAGCTGGAGAAGCTCCTCTTCTACCAGTACAAGAACGGCCACGCCGTCTCCGGCTTCTCCGACATCGAGGGGACGTGGGAAAACCAGGGGGCGGCGGGGGTGATCAAGAAGGCCGATGTGGCGGTCTGGCTGCCGTACAGCGTCGTCTCCTACGTGAAGGAGACCGGGGATGTCGGGTTCCTCAAGAAGGAGATTCCCTTCCACGACGGGGACAGGGCGAGTGTCTATGAGCACATCCTGCGGGCGGTCCGCTACCTCTACTCGGCCCGGGGGGCCCATGGGCTGCCCCTGATCGGGCATGCCGACTGGAACGACGCCTACGATCACGTGGGGATCAAGGGCAGGGGGGAGAGCGTCTGGCTCGGCGAGGCGTTTGTCCGGGCCTGCAGGCAGGTGGAGTCCCTGGCGGCCTTCCTGGGGGACTCCGCCGTGGCCGGGGAGATGCGCAAGTATGCCGAGGAGCTCACCGGAATCGTCAACGAAAACGGCTGGGACGGAGCGTGGTACCTGGCCGCCTTAAACGACGAGGGAAAAAAGATCGGCTCTCAGGAGAACAAAGAAGGGAAAGTCCCCCTGAACTCCCAGACCTGGGCGATCCTCTCCGGGGTGGTCCCCCCGGAGCGGCTTCCAAGCATCCTCGAGAAGATCGATCGGTATCTGGACACCCCGTACGGGCCGGCCCTCTTTTTGCCCAGCTACACCTCTTTTGACCCGGGGATCGGCAGGGTGAGCGCTTTCTGCCCCGGCACCAAGGAAAACGCCGCGATCTTCTCGCATGCCTGCGCCTTCAAGGTGGTGGCCGACTGCACAATCCGTCGGGGGAACGAGGCGTTCGACACCTTCTCCAAGCTGATGCCGATGTCCAAGGCGAAACAGGAGCACAACCGTTACAAGGTGGAGCCGTACGTCTGGGCGGAGTACGTGGTCGGGCCCGGCTCCGCGGACCGGTTCGGGGAGGGGGCCTTCACCTGGAACACCGGCACCACCCCCTGGATGTTCATCGCCGCCACCGAGTGGATCCTGGGGGCCCGCAGGGAGTTTGAAGGACTTTTGATCGATCCCTGCCTCCCGTCCCACTGGAAGCGGGCGAAGATCCGCCGGCCCTTCCGGGGAGCGGTCTACGAGGTCACCATCAAGAATCCAGAAGGGGTTTGCTCCGGAGTGAAAGAGATCACCTTGGACGGAGTGCCGCAGGATTCCCCCTTGATCCGACCCCACCAGGACGGAAAGGTGCATCGGGTCGAGGTGGTCTTGGGGAACCCCAGCCCTGGAGCGCCGGAGGCGACCGAAACCTCTGGCGCTGTTAGGAGTAACGTTAAACGTTAGAGGTGACAAAATCTTGTTATCACCCTTGACAGTTCACCCGCTTACAGGTATAATTTCGGTACAATGAAGCAGATTCACACCCCCAGCACTCCCCGAGCAAGGCGCCTCATGGCCGCGCATCCGGGCCTCATGGCTCTCGCCCTGGGCCTTTTCCTCAGCGCCCAGGCGGCGGCCCTCTCCGAGGAGGAGAAGCCCAAGACCTTCTGGGAGCGGCACGGCAAGGTCGAGGATGAAGCGGCCCAGGCCCTGGTCTCCTTGGAATCCGCCCCCCCGCAGCCGGTCGAGCAGACCCCTCTCACCCTGGAGTCTTTAAGGATTCCCACCCAGCACGGATCGATCAAGCAGAGTTACGCTTCTCGAGAGCCCCTCATCATCCACATCCAGGACGCCCACGCCAACTACGAGGCCCAGAAGCATTTGAGCGGCATCCTCGAGCATCTCATCCGGGCCCACGGGCTGGCCCTCGTCCTCGTGGAAGGGGGCTCCAGAAACGATTCCCTTTCCTACATGAGAAGCTACGCCCCCCTGGAGAAGCGCAAGCAGGTGGCCGAGGAGTTCTTAAAATCGGGGAAGATCTCCGGGGAGAATTACCTGGACCTGACGACCGATTACCCCTTCACCGTTTACGGGGTGGAGAAGCCGGAGCTTTACGACCAGAACATGGAATCGTTCTTGAATGTCGAGAAGGTCCAGCCCGATGCCCTCTCCGCCATGCGGGGATTCCAGGAGGCGGTGGCGAAGCTCAAGGACCGGCTCTATCCCCAGGCGGTCAGGGAATTGGAGCTCAGAGAGCTTGAAGTGGAGGAGGGGCGCGTCCCCCTGGCCAGGCATTATCAGTCCCTGGCCGAGGAGGCGAAGAAACTCAAGGTCTCTTTCCAGGAGAAGGAGACCCCGAACCTCTTCAAGTTCCTCAAGGCGAGCGACCTGGAGGGGAAGATCAACTTCAAGGAAGTGGAGGCCCAGCGGACCCGGTTCCTGGAGGCTCTCACCCAGACTCTTCCGAAGCCCGAGATGGACCGGCTCCTGAAGCAGAGTCTGGAGCTCAAATCCGGGCTCATTTCGCCGGCCACCTTTTACGGACACCTCCAGACTTACTTCAGGCAGGAGCAGGCGGCTGAGTATCCGATGCTTAGTCAGTACGTCGAATACCTCGGCCTTTTTGAGGCGATCGACCACGCCGCCCTCTTCACCGAAGTGGAGGGCGTGAGCGAGCGGGTGAAGCGGGCCTACTTCAAGAACAAGGACCAGGAGGAGCTTGCCCTCGCCTCGAAGGATGTCGGGGTGTTGAACGACCTCTTGGAGCTGAAGCTCACCCCCGACAGCTACAACTATTACGCCGCCCACAAGCGGGAATTCAAGCCGGACAAGTGGGCCGACACCTTAAGGGCCCTCGGGGCCAAGCAGAATCCCCCCCTGACCTTTTCCCTGGTACCGGGCCCGTTGAACGCGGCGATGCCGGCGATGTCGAGCTTCTACGAAGTGGCCCGGGAGCGGGATGTCGCCATGGTGGAGAACGCCGTCAAGAGAATCGAGGAGTTCAAGGTCCCGGCGGCGGTCCTGATCGCCGGCGGTTTCCACACTCCTGCCTTTGAGCGCTTGTTCAAGGAGAGAAAAGTCTCCTACGCGGTGGTCGCCCCCAAGGTGGGCAAGGTTACCGCCGCGGACACGGAGAAGTACCACCGGGTTCTCAAAGAGACGTATGTGCCGATGTCGGAGCCGTACCGGAAGAAGCTCGGGGTCCCCGGCACGCCCGACCTTCGGGCAAGCAACGAGATGGTTGAATCGGAGGAAGCCGTCCAAGGTCCCCGGTCCGAAATCCGGCCGCTGGCCTTCGCCGAAGCGGTGGCAGAGGAGTAAAGGAAAATGCCACGTTCGAAGAAACCAGGCGGTGAAATCAGCGAAAAGCGGCGGCTGGAGGTGATTCTGGAGGATGTATTAAGCCGTCTCGGTCAACTGGCTGACGGGCAGGTTCAGTTGGATCAGAAGATGGATCGGCAGATTGGACAACTGCGCGAGGAGATGCACCAGCGGTTTTCGGTCATTGAGCAGATTGTCAAGCAGAATTCGGCCGACATCCGGAAGAATTCAGAGGACATCCGGAAGAATTCCAGCGATATCGAGCTTGTCAAACAAGCTCTCGTGGAACTGCGCCAAGAGGTGAGGCTCGTTTCGGATCGGATGAAAGAACATGAAAAGGCGCACGCAAGCTAAAACTGCCCAAAGCTCGGATCCATTCAGCCGAGCAAACATCCCGGCGATCGCCCAGTGGATCTGCGCCCTGGAGCCAAGGCAGCGCAGAACCATCGAAGAATCCTTGGAGGAAATCTGCGCGGGGCTGAAGGCGATCCGGCAGAGGATGGGGCGTTCCACAGCTGGCCTGACGACGTAAGTTATCGGAGGAATCCATGCGCGTTACTCGTTTCACCGTGACTTTTCGCCGATTTCTCGCCGCTCTTACTATCCTTTCCTTTACCTTGACACAAGCCGCCCCTGCTTGGGCCAGTCCTGAGCTGCGCCGAAGGACCCTGCGCATTGAAGGCCCCGCCAGCAGAAGAGTTCGCGGCGGTCTTGAGGAGACGCTCGGACCCAGTCTACCGGGAACTTTGGCGGAACTCCTGGCCAGAGGACCCCGCCTCAAGGGAGCGGATCCGAGGGTAGACCTCAGGTACGCAAATTGGCTCACCAGTCGAGATGACCCCCGCCTGGCGGCCGCGTGGTTCGACGCGAATTCCCGGCGGGATTTGGGCGACTCCGACTGCCGGATTTGCACGATGCGCGGAAACGTCTTCCAGGGGATCCCCAAGATGCTCCACCTCATGCTCACCGGCGGCTACGATGGAGCCGGCGTCTCCATCAAGTTTCGGCTGAATGGCCATTACCACATCATCACGGAAAAAGACGTGGGGCATCTCGATGCCCTCATCAAATCGGATTTCTTTGGGAGACTGGAGAGGAAGCTGATTGAGGCGGTGGCTCAAGAGTACGGAGTTGCCGTCTCAGAGGTCCGTCCCCTCCACGACGCCCCTGATGATGCGCAGGCCCGTCTGGAGAAGTCGTTCGACATCATCGATCCTGAGTTTGGCGAGTCGGTGATGCGGATGCGTGTCGGTGGGAGCGTTAACCAGATCATCTCAATCCCCATGGAGGGAATCGGACATACCCGCTGGTCCACCCAGGGCAAGCCGGCCAAGAGGAACTCCCATCCCCATCACAAGCGTGTCCGGATCAAACTGCCTGACGGCCGCTGGCTTGAGGTGGTTTTGGCCCACAACGGCAATTACGAGTCTTTCAGCCCAGTCCAGCACATTCTCAGGAGCATGGAGTACGAGATCGAGGGGGATACCGACTCAGAGGTCCTCGACTATGTCGTGGCGCTCATGCACGCAACCCAACAAGAAGGGGAAGTGGTCTCCCTTCAGCAGGCGGTCCAGCGGGCGTTTCGATTCATCAAATATACCGAAGACCGCAAGGCCCTCATTGATCTGCTGGAGAACCAGACTTCCGAGGCGCTGAACTACCACGACCCTGCGGCCGAGCTCCTCAAGGAGGAGCTGCGGCGCTGGGAAGTGGCAGTTCCCGAGGCGATCTCTTCCCAGGAGCTTGTTGCCCTCGCCAAGAGCCAGGGAGATGACCTGATCTACAAGGCCCTGAACAGCCCGTGGAATTTTGACCCCTCCGATTGGATAGACTTAAGCAGGAGATTCGTCGAAAGGGCAGAGCCGATGCCGGGGGCCGCCGATGCCAAGAGACAAAAAGAGGTCATGGATGCCCGCAACCGGCTCCAACAGCGCTTTTTTGATCCTACCTACAGCAGCATCGCCATCGCCGCGATGAACAACAACGAGGAGGGAGTCGTGGTGGCCCGGGGCCGCACGGGAGGGGACCTGGAGGTGTACGCCCCGCCGCTCCTGTCGATCGCCGAGCGGCTCAACCTTCTCATTCCAAAAATGGAGGCAGAGCCGCTTCCTGCAGATGGAGAGGAGGCGCAGGCCCGATGGCTTGAGCCTGTCTCCAGTCTTCTTGGGCAGGTGCGTGTTTTGCTGGAGGCGGTGGGCCGCAAGGATTTGCTGCTTTCTCACGCGGAGGTCGCTTCGCTGAGAAGACATGAGCAGCGTCTTTCGCAGGAATTGGACAAAATCAACCGGGTGCAGTTTGGGCCCAACATCGAACATGAGAAAGCGGGCATCCTTCAGCTTTTTGAGAGCGTCCGCGACTTCGCGGCCGAGCATGCGCCCGTTCATGATCCAGGCAAGCGGGTGGCCGCTTCGGAGAGAAGGGCGATCCCCGGAATTCCGGGGACTTACCACGACCATCCGGATCCCCTCTTTCGAGCGGCCGGACGCGGCGAAACCGATACCTACTCCGTTGGCATGGGGCAGGTGGTGCACATTGCCCGGACCATTCGCCGAGAGGGAGTGTGGGAAGATGAGCTTGCCCCTCCGGATGACGTCACCCCCGATTTGCGGGTTGGACATACCGCCCCTGCCCTGCAGATGGTCGATGTCGCCAACCTGGAGCTGGGGGGCGCTCAAAGCCGCCTCGAGCGGGAGATCGCCAACGGATTCGACGGCTGGTCTTTCACCGTCAGTCAATTCAAAGATGGAAAATTCCCTCACTTGAACTATACCGACGACGAGCTCAAACAGGTGGAGGAGTGGATCTTTGTTGCGGAGGGTTCTTCTGAGTTGGTTGCTCAGGTGGTCGCCGAAGTCGGCAAGGCGGTCCCCACCACCACCGTTCATTTTGACGTTGTGACCGGAAAGAGATTCCAGGAGATGGTTGCTTCTGGAAAGATCGAGTTTCTCGCCAAAGAGCTGGCCCAGCGGGGCAAGCGGATCATGGTCGCCTTCGTTTCCAACACCGGCCAGACGGAGACGATCCGTCGGGGGGCGACGGCCCTGAACAAGGCGAACCGGTTCTTGGGAGCGGTCGATGTCCCCAAAAAGGACGGCAGGCCGGGTGAAATGGAGAAGTTTGACGCCCGCGCCTTGCCCTGCTGCATCACGAACGTCGCCGGAAGCGCCGTGGACAACGAGGTGACCCGGTTTAACGGCTGGCACCACGCCATCTACACGCTGGTCGGCTATGAGATGGCGGTGCCTGCCACCAACTCGATCTCTGTGGGGACCGCCTCGTCCGGTTTGTTCGAAACGTACCTTCTTGCCATTCAGGACGCCTTCCGGGATCCGGAAAGCGGCCGCAGCACAGGGAAGCTGGAGTTTAACAGGCGCCTCGACAAGGTCTTCGCGGCCGCGAGAGACATCAACAAAATTCTTGTCAAGACCGAAGACGGTTCCCTGAAGCTCACCAAGGATTATCAGCGTTCGGTGGAAGATGTCCTGGGAAGGATCGATCCTGTCCACCTGGATGACCTGATCTGGATCACGGGCTGGTGGATCTTTTACATCGCCGCCCTTGAGACCCGACTGAAGTTCCAGGAGGGCTTCCGTTCCAAAGGGGTCCACGCCTTTGACATCATTACGGGAAAACACGGCCCCTACGCGATCCTTCGGGCCGGCGCGAACGTGATCGTTTTCTTGCCGAACAGCAAGGCCTTCAAAAGCGGGTCTGACCAGATCCTTCAAGGGATCAACGAAATCCGGCCTCGGATTGATCCCACCGAGGGGGGCGGCAAGCAGGGGAACCTCATTGTCATCATGGATCAAAGCGAAGTGTATGGGGAATTGGGAGCCAAGGTGGCCGAAAAAGCGGACGTGGTGATCGGCCTTCCCCACATGGACGATCCTTTCACCGGCTACATGTTCTCCATGCTCTTTGTGCAACTGTTGACCCTCTACGGGGCGCGCCAGCGTTACGAGCCAATCCGCCAGCGCCTCTTCAACTTGAACGGGAGGATTCGGGCTTCCGGTGTTTTGGGCTTCGAACAACCGGGAGATGGATGACTATTGCCGGGAGGTCTTGACTGAGCTGACCAAAAGGGACAGAGAGATTTTCAGGCCGTACAGCGCCCTGGCCCAGCGGCCCGGCCGGACGGCGACGAATGTGGCCAACGAGCTCCTCACCAGCATCCTTTCTCCCGAGGGAATTGGTCAAACCCTCCGGAGGAGTGACAGATGGAGAGGGATTGAAAGTTACGCCCGGCGGGCCCTGGAGAGGATGAATGAGAGGCGCAGTGTACGCGCCCAACGCCGGGAGGCAGTGAAAGTTGCCATGGCCGCGCACGGGCTTGACTTCGACTTCCTGAAGGGAGAGTACGAGTTGGTGGAGGCGTATGGGCTTTCTCCGGGCGAAGCGATCCGTTTCGCCGAAGACCCCAACGACCTCAAGGGATGGCGGGATTACACAGAGACTTTCGTGAAGAACATCTCTAAGCAGATCTCCGGGGTGGAGGCCCGCTTTGACCGGGCGACGCGGGAAGCCCTGCGATCTCTTGGAATCAGCCAGGATCTTCTGGATTCCACGTTGCTTGGCCTCCTGCGGGTGGGAGAGGGCCAGATCCAGGCCACTCCGAACGTGCTGGATCTGATCGGCGAGTTGACTGGAAAATCGAAGGGAGAGCTCCTCCGGGTGGGGCTTCATCACGAGGGATCGGAGATCCTCCTTCGCCTCTACGGGGCGGAGGAAGAGATCCGCCGAGCGCTCAATCGAAGGGTTGTCCCAGCAGACTTAAAAGAGTTCTGGGATCGGTTTGAGGGTGAGTTTGGCGAGGTGGATGAGGAAAACCGCTTCTTTGAGGCGGCCTCCCAGTATCTGACCGCCCGATTCAGCAATGACGTCGACAAGCTGGATCGGATCTTCGGCCAAGGAATCGGCCTGGCGATTGAGGAAGCGCTGCGCGGCGTTTCTTTGCCA
>JACPXR010000066.1 GCA_016196465.1 Candidatus Omnitrophota bacterium
ATTTTCCAGAGACGATTCGTTGTGCCCTTCAGAGGTTCCCCGATCAAGTCGGGGGCAAGGGAAAGCCGATAATCGGCTGCCCGAACGATGGAGTTGACAACCGATGGCGGAATTCTGGAAAGGTCCTTCTTAACTTCGGCGTTCCAAATAACCCGAAAAACGGGAAGGTTTACCTGCCCCGGATTCGGCTCTTGTTCCATTTCAGCAGATCATGAGCGGAAAGGGCGTCGTCCCTTCGAAAGGTACTCAGGCGTTTCTCTGCTTCCTTTCCAAGAGCTAAGTCCTCTGCTAATTCTAATGCAGTCTTCACTAGCCTGGAAACGACCTGAGATAAGGAAGTTTTCTCGGCTTTCGAGATCTCTTCCAGAAGCTCGTAGGTCGGCCTCTCGAAAGGGACATTAACTCTTGGCAGCGTGGTTGGCATTTCACTCACCTCCTGTTCGCTTCATAACAAGTGTAACACTAGTGTTACACCTTTGTCAAGGGGGCTGCATTAGGAACGCCGACGATCATGGGAGAGCATACTCGCGAGGACGAACTCGGCGATCCACCGGCGGTCTTCCTGGGAAATCTCGGAGAAGTAAATGGCGGTTGGATAGGAAGCGGTGGAAAGGCCCTCTGCCTGGCGGACCACTACCCCGACGCATCGGATCCTTCGGGCCGCATGGTCCCGAGGAAAAGGAGGCAAATCGAGGAACACCTCCAGCTTGGTCATCGGGGAAAGCCGCCTGGAAAGCTGGGCCAGCACCCCGCCGCAGCTTATGTTCCTCGTCTGGGCAAAGAACCGCTCCCCCTCGAGCGTCAGGCCGCAGGAGAGGGTCTCAGGGGCTCTCGGGTATTTACGCCGCTCTGGAAAAGAGGCGGTCAAAGAAAGTCACCACCCGGCGGATGTACTCCTCCGGCTCCTTGTAGAAAGACCCGACGTGCTCCGCTTGAGGGACCAGCCACAGCTCCTTGGGCTCTCCAGCGGCCTGAAAGATGAGCTCGCCCTCCTCCGGCGGAATTCCAAGGTCCGACATCCCGTGAATCACCATGACCCCCCGCGGCGAAATTCGCTTGACCGCCTCGACCGGATTCAAGCGAGACAACCGAGTCCCCAGCCGCAGCTCAGTCCCCCAGATCACCATCTGCCCCAAGGGGACCCTGGGAATATGATAGTTCAACCATTGGGCCCTCGCAATGGCTTGATCCAACCGGGCGTACGACGCGTCGGAGGCCACCGCCCGGATCTCCGGAAAGCGGCTCGCCGAAAGAAGCCCGATCGCCCCTCCCATCGAAATGCCGTAGCAGCCCACCGGAAGACCCTGAAGCGCCGCCTGACCCGCCAGAAACTGGAGGATCTTTCCGATGTCCCCGACCTCCCGGAGGCCGAATGAGAAACTCCTCCCCCCGGAGAAACCGTGTCCCCGGAAGTCGAAGAGGAGGAGGTGATACCTTCCCTGCCGGTGGAGGGCGCAGGCGATGTCCAGAAGATCGGCCTTGCCTGTGCCGTAGCCGTGAAAGAGGAGAAGAATCCCTGTGGGGTCGGGGTGCCGGATCAGCCATCCGGACAGGGGAATCTCCCCTTCTCCCTTCAGGGAAAGGGGCTCATAGGACAACCCGAGATCCTGGGGAGTGATCCCAGGGCGGTAGCGGGCTTGGTGGAGCACCCTGGAAGAGCCAAAGGCCCCCCAGGTGAAGGCCCCCAACGCCAGCCCCGAAAGAAGCGCGACCAGTCCCGGCAAATCTTAGTTTAAAGCGCCCCCCGGACGCCCCCCAGCCACCGGGAGTAGACAAAATCCAAGAGGCGGGCAAGATCCAGCGGTTTGATCGATACAAAACGGACCCCCGCCCCGGCCTTGAGAGAGGCCTCTTCCGGTTTGGTCCAGGTGACCTCGGCCGTGGCGAAGATTGGGACGTTGTCCCCTGGAACCTTCAAATTCAGATCCACGTGCTCTCCCCGACCGACCGGATCGGACAGATGAATCCCCAGCCCCTCCCTGGAGAAGTTGAACACCTGCGCCTGCCCGGAACGAAGGGAGGGGCCTTTGGCCCAATACTCGGCCTCCAGGGAGGTGGAAATCCGCATGAACTTACGCCGTTCTTTGATCGGTGTCATCGTCGATTGCTCCTTATCCCAACAGCTCGGCCGCTTCCACCGGCCGAATCGAAATGGTTCCCTTTCGGTAGGCCTTCAGAAAAGCCTCAACCACCATGGGGTCGAATTGGCCCCCCGAACAGGACCGAATCTCCTCCACCGCCACCAAGTCGGGAAGCCGCTTCCGGTAGGGCCGGTCGGTGGTCATCGTGTCGAAGGTGTCCGCCACCGAAATGATCCGGGTCATGAGGGGAATCTCCGTCCCCCGCAAGCCGTCCGGGTAGCCGCCGCCGTCGAAACGTTCGTGGTGGGCCTTCACCGCCTTGGCCAGCTCCTCCATCCCCTTGATCGGCTGGAGGATGATGGCCCCGATGGTGGGATGTTCCTGCATCTTCTGGTGCTCTTTCGGGGAAAGCTTGGATTTCTTCCGGAGGATCTCGTCCGGAACACCGATTTTTCCGATGTCGTGGAGCAGGGCCGAAATCATCAGCATCTCCCGGAAGCGGGGAATCGCAACGATGTCCGGATGGCGGCCCACCTCATCCGAGATGGCCAGCGCGTAGGCGGCGCACCGCTCGGTGTGGCCGTGGGTGTAGGGATCCCGCGCGTCCACCGCCGAGGCCAGGGCGATCGCCGTGTGAACGAAGAGCCGGTGCTCCCGCTGATAGAGATCCTCGATCTGCCGCATCCGCTGGAAAAGCTGCTCGTAAAGCTGGGCGTTCTCCAGGGCGATCGCCCCTTCGTTGGCCAGGGTGGAGAGGACGTCGATGTCTTCCTGGGTGTAGGCCTCCCCTGAGAGCTTCTCCCCCAGGAGAAGGATTCCGAGCATCTGCGACTTGCTGAAGGCCGGCACGCAGACC
>JACPXR010000069.1 GCA_016196465.1 Candidatus Omnitrophota bacterium
CAACCTTCTCGACCATCAAGGAGAAACCCCCACCGCCATCGCTGTCTTGAGTCCTGACGGGGGCAAGAGCCTGAGGCCCCTCCTTCAACGCGATCCCGTTGCCCACGTTACCCTCGCCAACCTTCTCGACCATCAAGGGGAAACCGCCCTGGGCATCGCCGTCTTGAGTCCTGACGGGGGCAAGAGCCTGAGGCCCCTCCTTCAACGCGATCCCGTTGCCCATGCTATCCTCTCAAGGTTCCTGGTACCCTTAGGGCGGCACAGAGACGCCGAAGCTTTGTTGCAAGCCGCACTCGCTGTTTATCCCGAGGAAGGGATATTGTACTTTAGTTTAGGCCAACTCTACCTGGCCACAGAAGAGGTTGCCAAAGCCCAGGAGGCTTTTGGAGAGGCATTCCGTCTGATGCCTGAAGATCCCTTGGCAGAGGAGTATGCTGTGCGGGATTGGACCTCTGTAGCCCGGCAGGAAAGAGAGGTAGCCGCCCAAAGAGAACTCGATCGACGGAAGCTTGCGCTTCTTGCGCCGGAAGATCCAGGGAGAGGTCTGAGGACTGATCAGCCGACGCAGAGAGGTCCGTCCGCTGGCCGTTACGTCGGCAAGCAGGTCCCTCTTCCTGGCAGAGACGAATTTGCAGGGATTCTTCAAGGAGAAGCCCTCTCCCTGGGGGCTTCTGGAGTGGCCCAGCTTCGTTCAGGAAGGAGCCGAAAGGAGGGTGCCCTCCTCATTGACTTCTCCGATTACCGGAAACCAGAGGGGGCCCACCGCAGACTCTTCAACAAGTTCTCCCCGCACAATGTCTCTGCCCTGAGGGTCCTGGTTTTCTACAACGCTCCCCCAGATCTTCAGGCAGTGATCGATGTCTTGCGCCCTGATCTTTCACAGTTCAAGGGCCTTCCAGTGGTAGCCATCTCCTCTTCCTTGGAGCTTCCAGATCAGCCGACGCACAAGGTCCGCCTTGAAGCCACCGGTTCATCGGTCGTCATGACTCTTTCCCCTTCCACCGGCTTGGAGGAGGAATCTCTTCAGGAGGAGCTGGGGAGACTTCCGATGTTATCCCGATGGATTCTCTTTCTGGGTGTGGGAAAAGAAGACAAAGGCGGGAATCCAGCCGTCACGGTAAAGGATCTCAAGGCTTTCGCCGGACAACAATATGAGCATGGGGGGACGAGGTGGATTCTTAGGGAGGGATCGCGTCAAGAACTTCGGCGGTTGCTTGAGGGAAGTGATTTCGCACGGCGTCAAGCCGAAGCCGCCACCCACATCAATGATAAGGCTTTCAGTAAGGCTTTGCAGGCCATAGGGAGGCTCTTGGAGAAGAATCGATCCGTTCTTGGCAGGAGGGTCCCATCGCCAGGGGCCGCGTCGACCTCAAGAGCCAAGGCGGGAAGACAGGCCCAGGTCGAGGGGTTGCGCCAACAGGTGGTCAGCGCCTCGCGAAAGCTCGCTCATTGGCTCGTAGAGGAGGCGCTAGAGGGGCCGGAGCAGCCGATTGGATTTGGAACCCAGGTAGAGATCGTTGACGAGCTACTCGACTGGGATAATCTTGAGCGCCAAGACAACCCCAACCTGGGCGCACTGAAGAGGCGCCTTGACTCCGGCTCCGTCGGGCTCTTCATCACACGGTTTCCAGATGCGGGGTCAGGAACCTTCCGGTTCGAGACCCGCAAGGTGAGGGGCAAGGTGAGGAGAAAAGATCTTCAAATGTGGCTGGGATCTCTTCGGCGATTTCAAAAGAGCGTTCAGGTCGAGCAGCTTTTCCCGCCCGCCTCCGGCCTGGAAGAACCGATGGGGCCGAAGGCGGCGGTGGCCTATGTCCGTTCCACGGTGAGAGATAAGGCCCTGTGGAGGCAAGTCGATGCCTCCTTGCTGAAGCTGCGCCGACTAAGGGCGGGGCAACGATCCCTCCACGTAGGAAATGGAACCTCCTTCCTTCCGGTCGCAGAGGCCCTCATGGGGTTGCAAGTGCTCGCGGTAGATTCCCAGCAGAACAACGTTTTCCTGGTGAATGCAATGGTGGATCAGCGTGGCATGCGCGAAGAGTTGAGGCAACGAGGCGGGAAGTTTGACTACACCCAGGCCGATGCGCGCACCGATGCGATTCCAGGGACAGGCCAGATCGATCACATCGTGGCGATTGACCTGTTCGCTGGGGCAACTCCCTGGCTCCAGACGGACGCGGAGACGATCCTGAAACGAATCGCCGACAGGGTCGACCCCGGCAGCACCGTCCTCATCACAGGCCCGATTCCTAGCCAGAAGGGCCCTCCTCTGTCTGAAGGATTCATTCGCACCGATGGACAGGCCTTGCTGCGCAGGGAATTGAGGAGGAAGGGAATTCGGTTTCGGTCCTCCGATGTCACCAGGAAATTGCCCGCGGGAACCGCCGATGGCCCGATCTGGCTCTTTCGAATCCTTTCACGTACCCCCGCTTCCCGCACCGGCCTGGAGGAGAAACCGGTGCAGGCGATGGGAATTTCTCCCGAGACGCGAAGGTTCGTGCAAGGACTCGAGCCGTTCCCTCCCTATCTCTGGGAACCGGACCCAGGGGCCACGTTCCTGATGCTGGAAGCGATGAATTATCTTGTACCCCTCTTTCCGGGTTCTGCCGACCGAAAGGCGCGCGTGCTGGATGTAGGAACAGGTACCGGCGTTTTGATTCTTCACGCGGTCGAAAACCTGGGGGCCGGCTCTGGCATCGCCACGGATGTCAACCCATACGCCCTCGATTTCGTAAAACAGAAGATCGAGGAGAAGGGGCTTTCCCAGAAAGTTCAACTGCGCGAAGGCTCCTTGTTCGATCCTGTCCCTGGAGAGAAGTTCGATCTTATCTTGGCGAACTCGGCCAGCAGCTTCATGGCGGAAAACGTTCTTCGCTCCGCCAGCTCCTATTTGACCAAGGATGGGCTGCTGCTCTTTATGTGGTTATGGAGCGAGAGGAAGGAGCGGTACTTCAAGGAGGTGGTGGCCTACGAGGGCAATCTATTCGTGGCTCCGATCTTGATCAGTGGGCGTGGGCGGGAATTCGCCATCTACGCGGCTTCCCCGAACCCGGCGCGTATCGAGGAGGCTCGCCAGATGGTGAAAAAGGCGATATCCGCTAACCCCGACCGGGCCGGGCTGGAGGAAAAGGGGCTTCTTTATTCCAGAAAAGTCAGGGGGGAAATTCGTCGGCTCATCGAGACCTCCCCATGGATGGACTCTTTGGGTAGGCCCAAAGATTACTCGGCTCTTCAGTCGAACGAATTGGCTTTAACACAGCATAGAGATAGCGGCGCTTTTCCGGACCTTACGGATGCGGAGATCTTCTTGTTGGAATGGAGAATAGCTGTTTTGAGAAGGGAGATGCAGAAGTGGCCAGAGGCAGGAGCTCCTGAAGCCAGATGGAAGGCGCTGAACACAACAGCCCGTTCTTTGGAGGGGCTTCGAGAAGATGCTGTCTGGAACACAACAGAATTCGTCCCGGAGGATCAAGTAAACTTCCTGCAGGATCTGGCTCGCGCCTATGTTTTGCGCGCGGCATACCCCCCCCACGTGGATGAGAAAGTGCCCGATCTTCTCCGGGCGGGCCGCTACATCAATTCGGCGATTCAATGGGCGGAAAACTCTCTTCCACAGCTATTGCCAGTCCTCCGAATAGAGTGGATGAGGATTCAGCTTCTTTTGGATCCCACTGCTTTGGATGCTGCGCAGATGACCGTTCTTTCTCAAGATACTTCCCCTCCATTTTTATCACCTCGTGGTGGCGGGGATCTTGCCCTCGATGCGAGCGGAGTCCGGGTCTTCGTGATAGACCCCGTTCAACTGCACAGCACGCCAAATGCCAGATCCCTGGTCGAACGACTGGTCGTGGAGGCCAAAGCGGAACCAGCGCTGGACAATGTCATTGTGGATGTGCGCAGCCTGGAAGGAATTCGACCCAATGCGATCGTTGTGGTCAATGCAGAAAAGCCGCCCGCAGATCTTCCGGAGCGCGTGGCGGTGGTGGATCTGAACATGTTGCAGAGGCCCTCTCTTGCAGCCATTCTCCAAAATGCATTTGCCCAACTGACAGGGCGTCCCATTGGGCAGATCCTGTTTATCCGGCGCCTTAACGACGGGCGCCTCGCCATCTACGTCTAACCCCCTTCATTGCATCTCAGGGACGTGGTATTCTTAATTTCGATGGAATACGACGCGTTTCCAGCGGGCGATCTGATCCGTCAAGGAATCAAGGACATCCAGGCGGGGCTCGAGTCTCCCCAGGCGTTCCTTGTCGCTGTGGGTAGACCGCGCTTGAGTAGGATTGGGATTTCAGTCCCGGAGTCACCGTTTACGTCTCCGGAACTTCGGCTCTACGAATACCTCTGCCGGACGGATCCCGATGCAGCGCACAGCCGGTACAATGCCTTGATTCGCAGACTTGTAAGCTTCGAGCGGGCCGTTGAATGCGCCAGCTAACGGATGCTGGCCGAATTCGACAGTTGATGCGCTCTCTAGGCGCCGAAGCGGATCAGGCAGCCCGCCTCTATTTTACGGGCGGGGCCACAGCGGTGTTGGTCGGTTGGCGGCCGACCACGATCGATGTGGATATCCGGATCGTCCCGGAGGTCGAAAAGTTGTTGCGGGCCATTCCACAGATCAAGGAGCAACTCCAGATCAACA
>JACPXR010000070.1 GCA_016196465.1 Candidatus Omnitrophota bacterium
ACCTTCCGGATGGCGGCGATCCCCTTTTCCAGGAATTCCTCCTTCACTTCCTTGAGCACGACAGGGATCCCGTTGTATGAAATCACCTGAGCGATCCCCGAGCCCATCGTGCCCGCTCCGATGACGCCGACCTTGTAGATGTTCATGCAGTCTCCTCGCTAAAGGATCAGGTCTCAAACACCAGCTTCTTGATCTCGGGAAGGTGGGCTTCCGCTTCGGCCTGGCCGCGCTGGATCAGCTGGTCCACGGAATAGAATTCGAACCAGTTCACCCGGGGGACCGTGGGATGGAGGACGACGTCCGCCTGGGCGCACTGGGCCTCGGCCAGCTCGTACTCCATCGCCTGCATCGTGTGCATGATTACGTCGAAGATGTTCCGCTCGAACGAAGACCGGAACCACCGCCTGAAGGCAAACTCCATTCGGGCAAGCCATCCCTTGGCCTGGATTTCAGCGGATTGGAGGCGCCGTTCCTCCTCGAGCTCCTCGTACCGGCGGTGGATGTCCTCGGGGCTGGGAAGGGTGTTCACCGCGATCACCTTGTGGACTCCCATCTTCGTGAGGACGTCCACCGGGACGGGATCGAGAACGCCTCCGTCAATGAGCCAGCGGCCGCGCACCTTGATCGGCTCGAAGATCGCGGGGATCGACACGGAGGCCCGCACCGCCTCGGCCACCGGGCCCTCATCCAGCACCACCACTTCCCGTCGCCTGTAGTCGACCGCCATGACCTTCATGGGGAGCTTCAGGTCCTGGAAGGTCCGGCTTCCGAGATGGTGGTTGAGGAGCTTTCTCACGCGGCGCCCGGTGAAGATGCCCAGTTTCGGCACGGTGAGGTCGATCAGCTTGAAGAGGGACCGCTTGGCCCGGAAGCCGTCGGCGACCTTCTCGAGGTCCTCGGCTGACATCCCCGCCGCCCAGAAGCTTCCGATGAGCGCCCCGATCGAAGAGCCGGCCACGATGTCGATGGGGATCCCTTCTCTTTCAAGGATCCTCAAGATCCCGATGTGGGCCAGGCCCAACGCGGCCCCCGAGCCCAGGACCAGTCCCACCAGGACCTCGCCGATCTCCCGGCCGATCCTTCTCACCGCCCGGGTGTATTCCCAGTCCGGATGGGCCAGGACGACGGGATGTCCCGGGGCCGGAGGGGCCGAGACGGCCGGGAGGGTCGCGTAGACCCGGTGCTCAAGGATCATGGATCTCTCTTTCGGATCCACGCCGTTGGGGGTTTCGTTGATGACGACCCGAATCCTCTCCTCGGCCTGCTGGATCGTTTTCTTGAGCTCCTCGATCAACCCGGCCGCCACCTCGAGCTGCTGGCGGCTGCTGTCGCAGATCAAATGGATCAGGTCGGCCTGCACCATCGCCTTGAAGACCGTCCGGTCCATTTCATGGGGAAGATCGGTGATGACGAAGTGGTACAGGTTCGCCAGGTAGCTCAAAAGCGGCGTCACCTGCGTCACGTCAGAGGAGAGCTTCGGGTCATGGGCGATGTTGAGGGTGGAGAAGCCCAGGGTGGGGTGCTCCGTGATGGAGGAGGAGACCTTGGACTGGTCGAAGCCGACCCCCTTCAAACGGATCGGCTCCGGGCATTCATGGATCCCCAGCGCCTGGCAGGCCGCGTCCCCTTCGGCGCTGATGTCGATGAGGATCACCCGTTTTCCGGTTTCCTTGTGCAAGGAGGCGGCGAGGTTGATCGCGTACATCGTACAGCCGACTCCCTTGAAAGGTCCGTAGAGGGAGATGAGGGTCGATTCGAAGACCCGCTTGGCCGGCAGGTCCTTCTGCCTGAGGCGCCTCGAGAGGGTCGTGGAGAGGTGGATCGCCAGCTCCGGGATCTCTTTGAGCATCGCCTCGAAATCGGGCCGCTTGATCTTGACGAGGATCGAGTCGTTCATCGCCTGGGTCGTCACGGAGTGGGGCTCGTTGGTGAGGAGGGAAATCATCCCGAAGTAATCCCCCCGGTGTAGGATTTCCAGGGTCTCCTGCTTGCCGGAGGGGCTTTTGGCGAAAACCCGGACCCGGCCGCTTACCAGGCCGTAGAAGGAGTCGGGGGGGTCTCCCTGGGCGTAGACGGATTCATCCTTTTCGTATTCGGCCAGGCGGGAGCGCTCGGCGATGAAAGCAAGCTGAGAGTCGGTGAGGTTGGAGAAGAGGGAAATCTGGCGCAAAAGCCAAGTTTTATTAGCGCCGGGTGCGCGCTGGGCCCCTGGCTTGGGAGATTTCATGAACACACATCATAGCAGTCTGAATGGGAAAAGGAAAGCTGGCCGATTTACAAGTATCCGAGAGACTTCAGGAACTGGGGGTTCTTTCTCCAGTTGTTTTCCACCTTCACCCAGAGCTCCAGGAAGACCGGCTCTTCGCTCAGCTTCTCGATCTCCGATCGGGCCGCCTGCCCGATCTTCTTGAGGAGGGCCCCCTCCTTGCCGATCAGGATCCCTTTCTGGGAGGTCCGTTCCACATAGACCGTCGCCCGGATGTAGGTGTGTTTTCCCTTTGGGGAGGGCTTGCCGGCCCGCCACTCCTCCACCAGGACCGCCACGGCATGGGGCACTTCCTCATGAGTGAAGAGGAGGGCCTTCTCTCGGATGATCTCCTGGGCCATCGTCCGGACCGTCCGATCGGTCACCTGATCCGGGGGGTAGAGGGGAGCCCCGACGGGAAGAGATCCTTTCAGGGCGGAAAGGAGCTCATGGACATTGCTGCCGTCTTTGGCCGAGATCGGGAAAATCTCCCGGAAGGGATAGAGCTTCATCCCTTCTTCGATCTGGGGGAGCACCCGTCCCTTTTCGATCCGGTCCACCTTGTTGATGGCGAGAAAAACCGTATGGGTATCGGTACCGGGTACCGTTTTCGAGGTACCC
>JACPXR010000067.1 GCA_016196465.1 Candidatus Omnitrophota bacterium
AAGATTCTTCACCTGTTGCCGGACAACCCCGCTAAGTAGCGTTGCCTCTCGATCCGTCGGCTTCTCTACAAGGCCGTTAAGCACTCCTTCCGCAAGCAACCGATAGATCTGCCTCCTCTGAGATTCCGCGATAAGTCTGGTGGAGATATAGAAGATGACGCGGGCAACGGGGTCAGCGGTTTTGACAGCTTCGAGCAGCTTAAATCCTCCTTCGTCTTTCTCTTCTGGAAAATCATCTTTATCAGTAATGATGATGGACTGCTTGCCGCTATCCCTATTTTGCTCTACCCAGGTACGCACTCTCTCCAAGTCGGGGGTAATAGCTTCAATCTGATCTTGAGTCACGCCAGTTCCTGCCAGGCTGTCCGCAAGCCAGTAGGACATGAAGGGGCCTGAGATCATATCTGCATCCACGTACAAAATCCGAATATCCTTGGGATTCCTCCCTGCCTCCAGCCCTGCCGTGAGCTGCGCCGAAGGACTGCCAGCAGAGGAAGTTTGCTCAAGCCGAGCAAGCAACCCTGAGATGTCCCACAACCGGATGCTTCGGTCATTGCCGGCGGAAGCCAACGTCTTTCCATCGGGACTAAAGGCCATTTGAATCTGCGACTCGCCGGGATGGACCTCCGGTGTCGAATCTCCCCCCATCGAAACCTCTGAAAGAAAATCGCCCGAAGCCGCATCCCAGAATCGAAGGGAGGAATTGCGATCCCCTGAAACAAGCAGGCGAGGATGGGCAGGATGAAAGGCCACACTCGTCACTCCGGCTGTATAGTCACTGAAGGTATGGAGACGCCTCCCTTGGATGTCCCAAACCTTCACCGTGTAATCCCTTCTTCCATCGCCAGCGGAAGCGATCCATTGGCCATCGGGGCTGAAAGCAACGCTGGAGATCCTTCCGGGATGCGCCTTGATGGCCGCCAATCTTTGCCAGTCACTGGTGTTCCAAAGAGACACGGTTCCACCCCCGTCAGCGGAAGCGAGCAAATCTCCCTTGGGGCTAAAGGTCACGCTGCGGACCCATTCCCCGTGCCCTTGGAGTATCCGTAGCAATTCCCCAGAGGAAACATCCCATATCCGCACCGTTCGATCGGCGCTGCCAGAGGCAAGAAGTTTCCCATAGGGGCTGAAGGCCACACTTAAGACGATATCCCCATGGCCGTGGAATCCCATCAGGTGTTCGCGTTTGTGCCCGTAGCTCCACAGATCTATTGGCCGACGATCGGGGCTCACCGAAGCTACAGTTCCTTCCTGGGGATCGACCGCGATTTGAGTCAACCTCTCCCGGACAGTGATGGGAGAGCTGGCGGGGGCATTGGCGAAAAGATCCCAAAAGAAAATCTCTCGATCCGCTGCCGACACAAGGGTTCCGTCTGGAGCAAAAGCAAGGCTCCTCACCCTTCCTTGATGCCCTTCCAAGCGCGCCACCTCCCTGACTTCGCGCTGAGCGATGGTGAAGACAATTTGACCGGAATCTCGGCCCAGAATTTTCAGGGTAACCGCCCTTTGGCGAACGGAATCCGCTGTCAATTGAGATGAATCCGAATTCCTCAGTAGGCCCTTGACTGTTTCCTGGGAAAGGAGGAGCGCTTGGTTGCCTTCGGTAGGAACAAAGGGAAATCTGCCGCTTTGAACACGTCCAAGAACGTCGGTGAGCACCTCTCGGATCCACTTTGGATGATCGGGTTTCTTCTCTAGGAAGGAATTCAAGAGAATGACGACCGCCCCCTCTAGGTCATGGATAAAAAGAAGCCTCCCCCCTCTAATTCGTCCGCCCTCATCCGTCCATCTAGGTTTGTCCTCGGCCTCCAAAACCACCCTATGACCTGACACTTGAATTGAGCGGCTCTTGCCGAATTGTAACTCCACCCGTTCTTCCTCCACCCCGGCGGCGCGCAGGGGAAGGAGGGCAAGTTCAGGGAAACCCTGCTGGTTGGCAGGACGGCTCAACACCACAAAAATACCCGGCATGCCTCCATAATTGGCTCCGGTGGCCACGTGCAGTGATAATTTATTTGTAAATGGAAGGTCTGTCCCTGTAGCCGGATTCACTATCCAATGTTCTTTCCATGGAGCCAGGATGGTGATTCGCTGGCCGGGCTCCACGCTCGCCGGCCCTGTGAAATGGCCCTCTTGAAGACTCAACACGGCCATCTGGAAGATGGAAGAGTCTGGAGACCGCGTTACGCGGACCACATAGCGAAGGGAAACTCCTCCTCCCTGGGGGTCTCGGGCCAGGAAACCAAACAGAGCGGCCTCCGGGTTCTGACCATCGAGGGGAATATGGAGGGAGTACTCGCTGCTGAGTTGAGGGGGCTGCCCGGCAATTGCAAGCTCACCGATTTCTGGTATTTCCTCCAGGCCGGCGGTCCTGCCCGCGGGGGATGGAGCCATCTTTTGATGCAGGACGTCAAGAAGCGATGTGACATCTCGGGCAGAGAGCTGGTCAGGTTTCGCCAGATTCGCTTTCCTGGTGGCCAAAAGGGAGCCCGTGTTCTTGGCGGAGATCTTTCCGACCGCCTCCTGCTCCAATTCCGGAGCAAGGAGAAGAACACTCGGTGTCTTTGTCTCCAACAAAAGATCGACAAATTCCGGATGGGTGGGGTCGGCGACCACCAAAAGGCCCAGGCCCGGGGACGGAGAACCCTGAAGCCACGGCTTCGCTTTCTCCAAATCATCGAGCTCCAGCATGGGCAGACCAAAGGCAAGGCGCCCATCCCTTTTCGCCTCTCTGAGCCAGGTGTCGGCGAGGGATTTCACCGAAAGCATCACTTCCTGAGAAGCCAAGACAGCCAAAGTACGGAGCCCTTCCTCCAGCCCGCCCGCCGTCGCTCCAGTGGCGGGGCCGGCGGCGGCAGGGCTGACCTTGATCTTGCTCTGCGACGGATCCCGATGGATGTAAAATGTCGGTTCGTTGTCGTCCTCCAGAGACGAAGGAGCGCCGACCCTCCCTAACCAGTCCTCAATCCTTCCTCCATCGAGGTTTCGAAGGAGAATCGGAGCGCTCGTTATTCCATCCTCCACAAAGACGACGGATTCAATACCCTCTGCCTTGTGCCGCAGAATGGCGGCTTTCGCTTGCTGGTCCGAGAAGGGCCCCTCCTCCAGCCCGGATCTGGAAAGCTGGGAAATCAGAGGCGCGACCAGAGAACCAACGGCGGCTGGATCGCTGAAATCGGCTGAGGCAACGGCTCTCAGGCGTCCCGCCTGCTGGAGATCCCTAATCGTGGTAGCAAGGGGCACGGAACTGACCGGTGAAGAAAGAAGGGCGGTCGGCAGATGGATTGCTTCGAGGAAATCTCCAAGCCCTTCAAGCTGATCGGCCAAGCCGACGATCAAGACGGCATCGATGGGAAATCTTTCCGCTCGCTCCGATCCCGAGAAGATGGCGCCTCGGGCTGCCTCTAAAGTGAGGGCGGTGGTAACCCGGAGATCCTTATTCTTCGCTCCTGCAAGGGCATCGTGGGCAGATTGGGTAACCTGACGGCTGACCCCCGAATCCAGATTGACGAGCAGAAGATTCTTAAACCCAACTTCTTTCGTTTCCTCCAGGCCGCCCGCCACTGGAGCGTCGGCGGGCCCGGCGGCGGCTGGCTGAGGGGGGCGGAAAAACGGTTTGAGGATGCCGGCGGCGGCGCCTGCGACGCGGGCGGCGTCGCGGTCGGGATTGCCGGATAGGGCGAGCTTCAACTCGTCCTGGCGGCGGCCGGTGGAGTCTTCCTCGAGGCCGGTCTGGCGGAGGGCAAAGGAAGGAACTGTCCAAGTGAGAGTACAGGTGAGGAGCAGTAAAGAGGAAATGGCCCTCGGCGACGCTTCCTTAAAGAACTCTTTAAGGTAACGCGCCGGAAACCGGGGGGTAACCGTCGGGTTTGCCTTCATCGGGGAGTATTCAAAACAATGTTCGGGAATCTAGGCCAAGCTTACCTGATGATGTTGCTTTTTGTCAAGATACACATACCAAAAACTTCGTTACACCTAACTTATTACTCTCCCGGGGTGATCCCAACCTCCTCGGCGGCAGGAGCCTGGGTGAGGAGAGTCTTATCCCAAAGCGCTCTGCCGTCGAAGGTGACGAAGCTTACTCCCGAGATTCTATCCTCCTCGAGCCCCAAATCCTCAGCCAGCACTTCCACGGTGGTCCACTTCCCCAGCTCCGGAAGAAGCCCGTAGTACCAGACCTCCTCCTCCTCGCCGGGGCTGAAGACCTCTTCCTCCCCTTCCCAGTAGACCCCCACCTCTTCTCCGCCCGCGAGCCGGAACTTCAGCATGATCCCGCGGGGCGGGTCCTGCGGATCGAGCCAGACCTGCTGGGTCACCATGCTGTTGACGTTGATCTGGGCGGGGTCGGCGGTGAAGCCGTGGCTCTGAAGCCCCTTGGCGGAGGGGTGCCCGTGAGACCTGCTTCCGCTGGCCACCGTGGCCGTGTCCCAAAGCCAGTTCCCCTCCTCCTTGGCGTTGGCCGGGAGCTCGTCATCCAGCCAGAGAGTCTCCTGAAGAGGGGCTGTACCCGCGGGGGCGAGCGTGGCCGCATCTTCGGCAAAAGCGGCTGAGCCGGACAAGACGATCAGGGCCGAGAGCAAAAAGATTCTTTTCATCTTCCATCTCCTTTTTAAGATTGCTTCTCTACACATGGAAGGCCTGTTCCCGTTTGGAACCGACCGACACGATGGAAATCCTCACGCGAAGGAGCTCTTCAATTCTCTTCAAGTACCGCCTCGCCTGCGGCGGCAGATCCTCAAAAGAGGTCACCTCGGAGGTGTCGGTGAGCCACCCGGGGTGGTCCTCATAGACCGCCTCGATCTCCGGCCAGCGGTCGATCGCCGCGGGCGGATGGTCGAGGGTCTTCCCGGAGAGGCGGTACCCCGTGCAGATCCTCACCCGGGGGCTGTTGTCCAGCACATCGAGCTTGGTCACGGCGATCTCGCTGATTCCGTTCACCAGGATCGCGTGGCGCACCAGAACGGCGTCGAACCAGCCGCAGCGCCGCGGGCGCCCCGTGGTGGCGCCGAACTCCTTGCCCTTGGCCCGGATCTGCTCCATGAGAGGAGGGGGAAACTCCGTCGGGAAAGGCCCCTCCCCCACCCGGGTCGTGTACGCCTTCACCACCCCGACCACCTGATCGATCCGGGTGGGCCCCACACCCGTCCCCACGCAGGCCCCGCCGGCGGTGGCGCTGGAGGAGGTGACATAGGGGTAGGTCCCGTGATCGATGTCCAGCCAGGTCCCCTGGGCCCCCTCAAAGAGGATCGTTTTATTCTGCTCGAGGGCCCGGTTGAGGAGGAGAGGGGCTGAGATCACATAGGGGCTGATCTTCTCCCGGTAGAGGCAGTAATCCCGGTAGATGGAGTCGAACTCCACGGGCGGGGCCTCATACACCCTGGTAAAGAGAAGATTCTTCTCCTCGACGTTCATCTTGAGCTTCCGGCGGAAGAGCTCGTCATCCAGGAGGTCCGCCACCCGGATCCCCACGCGGGAGGCCTTGTCGGTGTAGCAGGGGCCGATGCCGCGTCCGGTCGTGCCGATCTTCCCGGGACCCACCTTGGCCTCTTTGAGCTTATCCAGCGCCTTGTGGTAGGGGAAGATGAGGTGGGCCTGGTCGCTGATTCCGAGGTTCGAGTCGATGTCGATCCCCCGCTTCTTCAGGCCCTCGATCTCCTCCAGAAGGACCAGGGGATCCACGACCACACCGTTTCCGATGACGCAGAACTTCCCCCGGTGGAGGATCCCCGAAGGGATCAGGTGCATGATGAATTCCTGCCCCCCGACGACGACGGTGTGTCCGGCGTTGTTGCCCCCCTGAAAGCGGACCACGAAGTCCGCACGCTCGGTGAGCATGTCGATCACCTTCCCTTTGCCTTCATCGCCCCACTGGGCGCCGACCACGACTATGGAAGGCATAGCTAGAGCTTGATGAGCTTCACCTCGATCACCCCGGGAAGTTTCTTGATCGCCTCCAAGACCTCGGGGGTCACCGACTGGTCGAGGTTCAGCACCAGGAGCGCCTCCCCTCCCTGGGACTTCCGGCCGAAGGTCATGGAGCTGATGTTGATCCCCTTGCTCCCCAAAGCGGTGCCGACCTGTCCGATCATGCCCGGCTTGTCCTGATTCCGGATCAGCATCATCGCCCCCGAGGGAACCGCCTCCACCCGGAAGTCGTTGATCTGCACGATCCGCGGATCGGTCCGGCTGAAGAAGGCCCCGTGGACCTCCGCTTTGCCCCGGTCGGTCTCGACGAGCGTCGAAATGAGGTTGGCGAAATCGGCCCCCTCGGCCGCCTTCGATTCGATCACCTTGATCCCCCGCTCCTTGGCGATGAGGGCGGCGTTGACGTAATTGACCGTCTCCTGCAGGGCAGGGGTCAGGAGCCCCTTGACGAAGGCGATCGTCAGGGGGGCCAGCTCCAGCCGGGTCAAGTCGCCGATGTAGCGGATCCTCACCTCCCGGAGACGCCCCTCCGCGAGCTGGGCCTGGAGGGTTCCCATCCGCTCGATGAGCTTCAGGTACGGGTCGATGAGCTTCAGGACCTCCGGCTCCACCGAGGGAACGTTGACGGCGTTGCGCACCCCAAGCCCCAAGAGGTAATCCCTGACGCTCACCGCGATCTCGGTGGCGACGTTGCGCTGGGCCTCCTCCGTGGAGGCGCCCAGATGCGGCGTGACAATCACCTGAGGAAGAGAAAGGAGTTCCTGGTTTTTCGGCGGCTCCTGCTCAAAAACGTCGAGCGCCGCCCCGGCCACCTGTCCGCTCTTGATCGCCTCCGCGAGGGCCTTCTCATCCACGATCCCGCCGCGGGCGCAGTTGACGACCCGCACCCCTTTCTTCACCAGGGCGAACTGCTTGGCCCCGAGGAGGGCCCTTGTCTCATCGGTGAGCGGGGTATGAAAAGTAATGAAGTCGGCTCGCTTCAAGAGATCCTCCAGGCGGGCCACCGGCTCGGCCTCCAGCTCGCGGGCCCTTTCCTCGGAAAGGTACGGGTCGTAGACGATCACCCTCATCCCGAATCCCAGCGCCCGCTTGGCCACCTCCGAACCGATCCGCCCCAGTCCGACGACGCCCAGATGCTTTCCGTACAGCTCCACCCCCATGAAGGCGCTCCGGTTCCACTGGCCCCCTTTCAGGGAGCTGCTCGCCTGGGGGATGTTCCGGGCAAGAGAGAGGATGAGGGACATCGTGTGCTCGGCCGTGGAGATCGTGTTGCCGCCGGCGGCGTTCATGACGATGATCCCCCGCTTGGAGGCGGTCTCGACGTCGATGTTGTCGAGCCCCGCGCCGGCCCGGCCGATCACCTTGAGCCTTTTCGCCCGCTCGAGGAGATCCTTGGTCACCTGGGTGCCGGAGCGGACGACGAGCCCGTCGTACTCTCCGATTAAGGCCAGAAGCTCTTCTGTCTTCAGCTTGGTTTTCACGTCGACCGTCACCTGGTTGGCCGACTTCATCAACTCGATCCCCTCCTCCGACAGGGGATCGGTGACGAGGATCTTGATGGCGTTCATTGGAGGGCCTCCTCCAGGGCTTTCAGGCCGGCCCCGGGGCGGGGCAACTTCCAGCCCATGTCGGCCAGGACCGCCTCGA
>JACPXR010000068.1 GCA_016196465.1 Candidatus Omnitrophota bacterium
ATTCTTCCCCGCGGCCGTGCCCGTTTTCCTCGTGGCGGTGATGGTGAAGGTGTTTGTCCCGCCGACGACGGAGTACGTGAAGAAGTGCAAGGTGGAGGCGTCGGCAGGGATGTCGACCACGAGTTCCGCGGTGGAAGAGGTATATGTTGTTCCGTTGTTGTCTTGATAGTAAAGGTCCTCTGCCGCCGCGATGGTTCCAAGGACCGCGTTCGCTTCCGCGATCCTCGCCCGCTCGATCGCCCTGCCAAACTGCGGGATCGCCACGCTGGCCAGGACGCCGATCACGATCACAACGACCAGAAGCTCCAAAAGGGTGAAGCCCCTGTGCTTCTTCGTCTTAGAACCCGCTGACGTTCAGAACACCGCTTTGATTGAGCGTCACGGTGTAGGCCCTGGCACCCGACGGATTCTTCCCCGCGGCCGTGCCCGTTTTCCTCGTGGCGGTGATGGTGAAGGTGTTTGTCCCGCCGACGACGGAGAGTACGTGAAGAAGTGCAAGGTGGAGGCGTCGGCAGGGATGTCGACCAGCAGCTCGCCTGCCGAGCTGGTGTAGGCGGTTCCGTTCTGCTCCTGGTAGTACAGCGCTTCCGCTGTTGCGATTGCTCCGAGGATGTTGTTCGCTTCCGCGATCCTCGCCCGCTCGATCGCCCTGCCAAACTGCGGGATCGCCACGCTGGCCAGGACGCCGATGATGATCACAACGACCAGAAGCTCCAAAAGGGTGAAGCCGTGGTTTCCGATTCGTTTCATCCGTGAGCCTCCTTTTGTGGTTTGGCCTTTCCTATCTATGATAAAAACAGCCGGGGTCTGTTTCTTCCATCCTATTTTAAGGCATTAGGTTACCAAATGCACCTTTGGAAATCAACCTTCGTTACCCCTTGATGGCCTGAGAGATCTGAAAAATCGGCAGGTACATCGAGACGACCAAGGTTCCGATCACGAGGCCCATTCCGACCAGCATCACCGGCTCCAGGAGCCCGGTCAGCCGCTCAACGGAGGTGGTCACCTGCTCCTCGTAATACTTGGAGATCTCCTCCAGCATCGAGGCGAGCTTGCCGGTCTGCTCCCCCACGGCGATCATCTGCGAGACCATCGCCGGGAAGATGTCGGTCCTGGAGAGGGGTTCGGCCAGGGGCCGGCCTTCCCTCACCCCCGTGCGCATGTTCTCGAGGACCGAGGCGATGACCTTGTTCCCGCAGGTGGTGATGACGATCTCCAGGGCGTGGAGGATCGGGACACCCGCCTTGAGGAGGGTTCCCAGATTCGAGGAGAATTCTTCCGCCGCCAGGGCCTGAAACAGAGGTCCGAAGATCGGCAGCTGCAGCTTCACCCGGTCGAACTGCCATCTCCCCGGCTTGGTCTGGATGTACCTCTGAAACAGGACCCATCCCGCCACCGCCGCCGCCACCATGAGGAGGAAGAACCGGCGCGTGAAGTTGGAGACCGAGATGACCATGAGGGTGAGGGTGGGGAGCTTCGCTCCGAAGCTGGCGAAAAGATTGGCGAAGGTGGGGATGATCTTCAGCGTGAAGACGAGAATGGCCACGGCCGAGACCCCGAGCAGGATGGCTGGGTAGATCAGGGCGGAGACCACTTTTCGCTGGACGGCTCCCGATTTCTCAAGGTGCAGGGCGATCTGCTCAAGGGATTTGGTGAGCTGGCCCGAGGCCTCACCGGTTTCCACGAGACTGATCCAGAAGGAGGAAAAGATCTTCGGGTGTTTGGCCAGGGCGTCCCGGAAGGTGGAGCCGCCGCGGATGTCGTGGACCATCTGATCCAGGGCGGTGGCAAGCTGCCGGGAGCGGGTCTGCCCTCCAACCACCTCCATGGCCCTTAAGAGGGGAAGCCCCGCTTCCGTCATGGTGGCCATCGACCGGGCGAAGACGATCAGGTCTCCTATTTTGACGGAGGTGTGAAACTTCTGCTTGACCCCGAGGGTGGCGGGCGCGGCCCGATGTTCGGAGATCGAGATGACGACGAGGTCGCGCCCCTGAAGAATGGAGACCGCTTCATCAGGGCTGGGAGCTTCCAGGACCCCCTTCTCCGTTTTCCCCAGGCGGGTTTTAACCGTGTAGGCGTATTGGGACAAGGGGGTTACAACTCTCCGGTCGTGATGCTGAAGACCTCTTCCAGAGAAGTGAGCCCCGCCGCCGCTTTGTCGATGCCGCTTTCCAGGAGAGACTTCATCCCCTGGCTCCGGCTCAAGGCCTTGATCTCGTCCGCCGTGGCCCCCTTGGCGATTAAGTCGCGGATCTTGTCGTCGGCCCGGAGCACCTCGTAGATCCCCACCCTTCCCCGGTAGCCGCTGTTCCGGCAGGCGGGGCATCCTTTCGGACGGAAATAGGTCCCGGGCGGGAGCTTGACTTTCTCCTGCAGGGAGGAGGCGGGGGGATGGGCCTCCTTGCACTCGGCGCAGAGCTTTCGGACAAGCCGCTGGGCAATCACCAGGATGAGCGAAGGAGACAGGAGAAACGGCTCAATCCCCAAGTCGATGAGCCGGGTGACGGCCGAAGCGGCGTCGTTGGTGTGAAGGGTCGAGAGAACGAGGTGCCCGGTCAAGGCGGCCCGGACGCAGATTTCCGCCGTCTCCAGATCCCGCACCTCCCCCACCATGATGATGTCCGGGTCCTGCCGGAGGAAGGCGCGCAGGCCCACGGCGAAGGTGAGCCCGATCTGGGGCTTGGCCTGGACCTGGTTGATGCCGTCGATCTTGTACTCGACCGGGTCCTCCACGCTGAGGATGTTCTTGGCCGGACTCCGGAGCTTGCTCAAGGCGGCGTAGAGGGTGGTCGATTTTCCGCTCCCGGTGGGCCCGGTGATGAAGATGAGGCCATACGGCGAGAGGATCGCCTTTTCCATGTCTTGAAGCGCCCTGCCATCGATTCCCAGCTGTTTGAAGTCAAAGACGAGATTCCCCTTGTCCAGAAGCCGGAGGACCACCTTTTCTCCGTAGACGACCGGAATCGTGGAGACGCGCAGGTCCACCGTCTTTTCGCCGAACTTCACGGTGAAGCCGCCGTCCTGCGGGAGGCGCTTCTCGGCGATGTCCATCTTGGCGAGGATCTTGATGCGGGAGATGATGGCCGGCATCAGGTGGACGGAGGGGGGATCGATCGGCTGAAGGACCCCGTCGATCCTCAGTCGGATGGAGATCCGGTCCGGATAAGGTTCGACGTGGATGTCGCTGGCGCCGGCGGTGACCGCTTCTTTGAGGAAAAGGTCCACCAGGCGGATCACCTGGACCTGGCCCGCTTTCTTGGCCAGCTCCTCCTCGGAGGGGATCTCCTCTGAGGTCTCAATGACCTCCACCTCTCCGCCGGCGTTTGCCCCGCCGCTTTCCGCGTCATAGGTGCCGGCGACCGCCTCCCGGAGGAAATCCCGCTTTCCGTAAACGGCTTCAATCGCCTGCTGGAGGTCGGGCTTCGTCGAGATCACCGGGGAGATCGAAAGCCCGGTCATTTTCTTGAGGTTGTCCAGAAGCAGCAGGTCCAGCGGATCCGACAGGGCGATGGTGAGGAGATTCTCCTTTTTGGAGAGGGGGAGAATGCACTGCGAACGGACGAGATCTTCGGGGAGGATCTTCTTGAGGGCGGGGTCATCGGGAGGCACGAGCTCTCCTTTGGCGAAGGTCCGGTAAGGGAGGCCCAGCTGCCTGCCGAGAATTTCGGCGAGTTGAGTGTCGGTGACGTAATGGAGACCGATCAGGGCTTCGCCCAGGCGTTTTCCGGTCGTTTTCTGGATCCGGATCGCCTCCTGGAGTTTTTCCTCGGTGAGGATTCCTTCCTTGAGGAGAATGTCGCCCAGTCTTAGGTGCGTTCTGACCGCCATGTTACCTCAGCACGTGATCAATGGTTTCCGCCACCGCCCGGCCTTTGAGCGGTCCCTGGTGGCGGGCCTCGAGGACCCGTTTTTCATAACGGGACAAGGGGGTCTGTTCCCTGTCCTGCGCCACAATGACCTTGGGGGTTTCTGTGAGGATGTGGGGGGTGATGAACAGGATGATCTCCGTGTTCTTCCGCTCGGTGTCGGTCCGCTTGAAGGGAATCCCGAGGATTGGAATGTCCCCCAGGATCGGGAACCGCCGCGCCGACTGGGTGTTTTCAGAGGAGATCAGCCCCGCCACGATCGCGGTTCCCCCATCGGGGATCATGATGGTGGTGCGGGCGGCCCGGCGATTGGGGTCGAGGAATTTGGAGAAAGCGCTGGACGCGATGACCCTGGAGACCTCGGGCTCCAGGATCATGGTGACGAAGCGGTTTTCATTCACCAGGGGCGTCACCCGCAGGATGGTCCCCACGGTGTTTCGCTCGACCACTTCGGTGATCGTGCCGGTGTCCTGCTGGGAGCTTGAGGTGACTCCGGTCACCGCGTCCGTGACAATCCGGATCTCCGCGATCTCGCCGCTTAAGGTCAGAAGGCGGGGCCTGGCCAGGAACTTGACATCCTTCTCCGTGGCCAGCGCCTTGAAGAGGATGTTGGCGTCCTGCAGGGAAAGGGTCCCGAGGGTCGTGGTGAGCGTGGAGCCCGATTCGAAAAGGCCCGGGGCGAACGGAAAAAAGGAGGTCCGCTTCGGAGGAATGTAGCTTCCGATCAGCCCCTCTGAACTGCCGTAATCAAGACCCAGGCGGCGCAGGGTATCCAGGGTCACCTCCAGAACTTCCGCCTCAATGAAGATCTGGGTCGGTTTGACGTCCAGTTGGTCGATCGTCTGCTCGATGACCTTCATCTTCTCGGGGATGTCGGTCACGATGAGGGAGTTGGTGCGCTTCCCCCTTGCGCCTCCCCGCCCGCCGCCAGGCCTCCACCAGCGCCGGAGATCCCTCCACCAGCGCCGGAGACTCCTCCTCCCGTCTGACCGACAGTGCTGCTGAAGGTTTGGGTGATCAGGGACCCGCTCAATCCGAAGGTAGGGAGGATTTCGCCCGCGGTCGGAACCACCCGGGCGTACCGGAGCTGGAAGATCCGGGTCAGGGTGGCGACCTTGGGAACAGCCGTTTCAGTGATCACGTAGAGGTCAGAGCCCTCCAGCGGCTTCATCGTCAGGCGGTTGGCTTGGAGGATCGCTTCAAGGGCGGTGATCACCGGGACGGATTCGAGGTAGAGGGTGACTTTCTTGGATTGGGCCTCCTCCGAAGCGACAAAGTTGAGCCCCGATTGCTTCGAGAGGATCTTCAGGACGTCCTCCAGGTAGGCCTCGGTCACATCGAGGGTGATGGGCTGAGACCTTTCCTTCTGAGGCGAGTCTGCGTGCGCGGGTGTTCCCAAAAGCGAGACGGTGGCGATAAGCCAAATCCACTGTGCCTTCAAGGTGTTCCCTCCTCGGATTCACGGCTTCTGGAACCGGATGATTTCTGCGGTAAAGTGAGCTCGATGTTCCCTCCGGGGTACGAGACCCTCACGCGGTCCTTGGTGATGGAAGTCACCTCCACGTTCCCCGGCAGGCTGTCTCCAACGGAGACGATCTGCCGGTTGATGATCGCTTTGGGTTCTCTGGCGGTCCAGAGAATTCCCTGCAGCTCCAGTGACGGAGGGGGCTGCTCTGGGACTGCCTTTTGAGAGTCGCGGCTTTCCTGTTCCCTCTCGAGCCGTTCCTGCTCCTGCCGCTCTCGAGCCAACTCCTTCTGCTGCCAGACCTCTTTGAGCAGTTTGGGCAGCTCGAAGGGGTTGCGGGCCACGGGGGTTTCCTTTTCCAAGGGGACTGCAGGGGGGGTCGCCTCCGGTTTCTCTTCTGGAGGGGTGACCGCTTTGGGCAGCAGGACCGGTGGGGGGGTTTGAAGGGAAGCGGTCTCTGGCAATTTCCGCGTGAGGGTCCAGACCAGCGCGAAGAGAAGCAGGAAAGCGATTAGTGCGATTTGTTGAAGCTGGGCCCGGCTCATGGGCCCTTGCCCGTCCGGGAGAAGGCGCTCAACAGCAAAACCGCCTTTTGCCGGCCTGTCTCCGGCAGGGGGGGCGGCCCTTTTGCTTTTGAAGGATAAGCCTCGCTGGCTGGGGCCGACCCTCCGGCAGGTTTCAGCCAGGCGACCTGGAGCTGCTCAACCTTGAGGAGCGGTTCGTGCTGTTCGATCGCGTGAATGAAGCCGACGATATCGGAAAAGGCGGCGGTTGCCGTGAGCTGAACCTGAATCCGGGTGTAGCCCCCGAGGTCGATCTCCGGCTGGGGGCTGACCGATTCGATCTGAACGCCGGATTTCGAGGCCAGGCGGGAGACAGCACTCGTCAGATCGGCGGTGCTCCCCTCCAGGACGAGGCGCTTCTCCTGCCTCTTGATCTCTCCTTTCTGAGAGTGGATCGAGAGAAGGAGCGAAGAGCGTTCCTCCTCCTCTTTGATCTTCTGTTGAAGAGCGCTCTGCTTTTCCTGGGAGGGCCCCTGAATCATCGTCAGTCCCAGAAGGAGCGTTCCTCCGGCGATCGAGGCGCTCATCAGAATGAGCTTCTGGGTCCGGGGAAT
>JACPXR010000084.1 GCA_016196465.1 Candidatus Omnitrophota bacterium
CCGGGAGAGCGGTGAAGCTGGGAAACGACCACCCGTTCATCCCCGTTGATGATGAAAGTGCCGGTCGGCGTCATCAGGGGGATGTCCCACAAATAAACCTCCTGCTCCTTGGTCTCCTTGGAGGACTTCAGCCGGAGCTTGACGGACAAGGGGGCCGCGTAGGTGAGCCCCCGGCGCTGGGCCTCGGGAAGGTCGTACTTGGGTTTTCCGACCGAATAGGAAACGAACTCCAGCCGGTAGCTTCCGTCCGGGCTCTCGATCGGAAAGACCTCGCTGAAGACCTCCTGGAGCCCCTGGTTCTCCCGGCGGGTCCTGGGGACGGACACCTGGAGAAACTCCTCAAAGGGGTCGGTCTGGATCTCCAGAAGATCCGGGATCTCCAGCCGCTCCGGAATCCGCCCGAAATGCTTCAGCTTCACTTGAGTTCGACCTTGGCCCCTGCCGCTTCCAGCTTCTGCTTGATCGTCTGAGCTTCCTCTTTACTGGCCCCCGCCTTGACCGGCTTGGGGGCCGACTCGACCAGGTCCTTCGCTTCCTTCAATCCCAGGGTCGTGACGCCTCTTAACTCTTTGATCACCTGGATCTTGTTGGCCCCGACCTCTGTGAGGATCACCTCGAAGGTCGTCTTTTCCTCGGCCGCGGCGGCGCCGGGGGCTGAGGCAGGTCCCGCCCCAGCGCCAGCCACAGCCATCGGAACGGCGGCGGAGACGCCGAACCGCTCCTCCAGCGCCTTGACCAGCTGCGAGAGCTCGAGGACGGTCATCGATTCGATCGCCCCGATCAGCTCATTCATCTTTCCTGAAGCCTGCTCTTTCGTTTCCGGTGACATCGTCTATCCCCCTGTCTATTGTTGCTGCTCTTTCTTTTGAGCAATCGCATGGAAGATGACCAACAGCTTCCGCTCCAACCCCTGCAGGGCGCTGACCAGCCCCACGACAGGGGCTTGCATGCTTCCCAAAAGCTGACTCAACAGCACGGGCCTCGAAGGAAGCTTGGCCAGGGCCGTCAAGTCGCCGGCGGTGAGCACCTTGCCGCTCATCATCCCTCCCTGAAGAACAAATCCGTCGTGGCCCTTGGAGAAGTCGGCGAGCTTCTTGCAGACCGAGCCGACTTCATCGCCCCGGATCGGAGCGACCCCGCAGGTTCCCTTGAACAGTTTCTCAAGATCCGACCAACCCATGTTCCGGAACGTCCGCTGACCCAGACTGTTTTTCACCACGAGGAAACCGGCCCTGAGTTCCTTCAGGGAGTCTCTCAGCTGGTTCAAGTCCCGGGTGGGGACCTTCTCCATCTTGGCCACCACCACTCCCTCGGCGCCGGAGAGATCCCTCTGAAGCTCGCGGACCACCGCCGAGCGAACCTGCTGGCCGACGCGAAGGGGGGTCTCGGTTTGCGCGCTCATGCGGCCGGCCTTCCTTCGGCGGGATCCAACGGTATCCCCGGACCCATGGTGCTGGAAAGGGAAACCGACCGGAGGTACCGGCCCTTGGCGGAAGCCGGCCTCGCCCTCCAGATCGCTTCCAGGATGGCCCGGCCGTTCTCCTCCAGGGCCTGCGGGACGAAGGAGCGCTTCCCGATCCCGATGTGGATGTCGGCCTGCTTGTCCAGCTTGAACTCCACTTTTCCTCCCCTGACCTCCTTCACCGCCCGGGCGACGTCGTGGGTGACGGTGCCCGCCTTGGGGCTGGGCATGAGGCCCCGGGGACCCAGCACCTTCCCCAGCTTTCCGACCTCCTTCATCAGGTCCGGTGTCGCGATGATCACATCGAAATCGAGCCACCCTCCCTGGATCTTCTCCAAAAACTCCTCCGCCCCCACAAAATCGGCTTGCGCCTCCTTGGCCTGGCGCTCCGCCTCTCCCTTGGCAAAGACGAGAACCCGGACTTTCTTTCCGGTCCCATGGGGCAGCACCACCGTCCCCCGCACCATCTGGTCGCTCTGCTTGGGATCCACCTCCAAGTCGATGGCGAGGTCCACCGATTCATCGAACTTCGGGGCGGGCGCCTTCTTCAACAGCTCCACCCCCTCCTTCAAGGTGTACACCTTGCCGGATTCAAGGAGCGTCTGCGCCGCCTCCATGCGCTTGCTCACCCCACCACCTCGATCCCCATCGACCGGGCCGTTCCCTCCACCTGCTTGACCGCCTGTTCCAGCGAAGGGGTGTTCAAGTCTTTGAGCTTCGCCTGGGCAATCTCCCGGACCTTCTCCCGGCTCACCTTGGCCACCTTCTCTTTGTTGGGGGCCCCGGAGGCCTTGGCGATCCCGCAGGCCTGCTTCAAGAGGACCGATGCCGGAGGGCTCTTGATGATGAAGGTGAAGCTCCTGTCCTCGTAAGCGGTGATGATCACCGGAAGGATCAGCCCCTCCTGGGACTTGGTCTTTTCGTTGAAGGCCTTGCAGAACTCCATGATGTTCAGGCCGTGGGAACCGAGGGCCGGACCGACCGGAGGAGCGGGATTGGCCGCTCCGGCCGGACAGTACAGCTTGATCGTCGCCTTGACCTTTTTCGCCATCGGTTAGACCTTCTCGACCTGCCAGTATTCCAGCTCGACCGGAGTGGCCCGGCCAAAGATCGTCACCATCACCTTGAGCTTCCCCTTTTCGGGGTTCACCTCTTCCACGACGCCGTTGAAGTTGTTGAAGGGGCCCTCGTTGATCCGGATCGATTCCCCCTTCTCAAAATTCACCTTGGGGGTGGGCTTCTCCATCTTCTCCTGCGCCGACTGGAGGATCTGGGTCACCTCCTCTTCCTGAAGGGGAACGGGCTTGAGGCCCGAGCCGACAAAGCCGGAGACCCCCGGGGTGTTCTTGATCAGGTACCAGGTGTCGTCGGAAAGCTCCATCTGGATGAGGACATAGCCGGGGAAGACCCTCCGCTCGGAGATCTTCTTCTTGCCGGCCTTCACCTCGGAGACCTTCTCCATGGGGACCAAGACCTGGGCGATCGAAGCCCCTCCCTGGACGGAATCGATCATCTTCTGGAGGGAGGCCCGCACCTTCTCCTCCTGCCCGGTCAGGGTGTGAACGACGTACCAGTTTTTGTCCATCAACGGATCATCCAGCTCATCAACCGCGCGCAGACCAGGTCGAAGATCCCGATGACCAGCGACAGCAGGGCCACCGTCACCAGGACAACTTTCGTGGATCCCCAAAGCTCCTGAGGTGAGGACCATGAGACCTGACTGAGCTCGCTCCGAATCTCTTTTAAGAAATGGATCGCTCTTTGAATCACCGTCTACCCAAGACAAAGCGGGGCATGCCTTTGAAGGCTGCCCCTTTGATCACCAGCCCGTCTCCAAAAACAGGAGCGGCAGGAGTCGAACCTGCAGTCCCGGTTTTGGAGACCGGTGGTTTACCGTTAACCGACGCTCCTTGAGACCGTTCCCCGCAGGCCTACTTTGTTTCGCGATGGAGGGTGTGGACCCGGCAAAACCGGCAGTACTTCTTCAACTCCAACCGGTCAGGATGCAGCTTCTTGTTCTTGTTGGAGTCGTAATTCCGGCGCCGGCACTGGGTGCATTCGAGGGTGATCAACTCCCGCACGTGAAGAGCTCTCCGGCGCGAACGTCAGCTGCCTTAGGCGATGATCTCAGAAACGACACCGGCGCCCACCGTCCGGCCGCCTTCCCGGATGGCAAAGCGCAGGGTCTTCTCCATGGCGATGGGGGAGATCAGCTCCACCTCGATGTTGGCATTGTCCCCGGGCATCACCATTTCGGTCCCCTTGGGCAGCGTCACCACTCCCGTCACGTCGGTGGTGCGGAAGTAGAACTGAGGCCGATAACCGCTGAAGTAAGGCGTGTGGCGCCCCCCCTCTTCCTTCGTCAGGGAGTAGACCTCCGCCTTGAACTTCGTGTGGGGGGTGATCGAACCGGGCTTGGACAAAACCATGCCCCGCTCCAGATCCTTCTTGTCGATGCCTCTTAAGAGAAGCCCGACGTTGTCCCCCGCCTGCCCTTCATCCAGAAGCTTCCGGAACATCTCGACGCCGGTGACGACCGACTTGGTCGGCTTGGGCCTTAAGCCCACGACCTCCACTTCGTCGTTCACCTTGACGATCCCGCGCTCGATCCTTCCGGTGCCGACGGTCCCGCGCCCGGTGATGGAGAAGACGTCCTCCACCGCCATGAGGAACGGCTTGTCGGTCTCCCGCTTCGGGGTGGGGATGAATTCATCCACCGCCTTGAGGAGCTCGAAAATCTTCTGCTCCCCTTCCGCGTCGCCGGCGGAGGCCTTCATGGCGCTTCCGCGGATCACCGGCGTCTTGTCGCCGGGGAACCCGTACTTGGTGAGGAGATCCCGCACCTCGAGCTCCACGAGATCCAAAAGTTCCTTGTCCTCGACCAGGTCCACCTTGTTCATGAAGACGACGATCGCCGGGACGCCGACCTGGCGGGCCAGAAGGATGTGCTCCCGCGTCTGGGGCATCGGCCCGTCCGGCGCGCTGACCACGAGGATCGCCCCGTCCATCTGGGCGGCGCCGGTGATCATGTTCTTGATGTAGTCGGCGTGACCCGGACAGTCGACGTGGGCGTAGTGCCGGGCATCGGTCTCATACTCGACGTGGGCGATGCTGACGGTGAGAATCTTGCTCTCGTCGCGAACCACGCCCCCCTTGGCGATGTCCGCGTAGCTCCTCTCCGTCGCCTGGCCCTTCTTCGAGAGAACCTTCGTCAGGGCGCTCGTCAAAGTGGTCTTGCCGTGGTCCACATGGCCGATCGTGCCAACGTTCACATGGGGCTTTTTCCGCTCAAACTTCTCCTTAGCCATTCTCCATTCTCCTGTCTGACGACTTAAAAAAGACGCTCCATCACCTGATCCCTGAAGCCAGCTGGAGACGGGAATTGAACCCGTGACCCCATGTTACGGAAAGAATTAAGCGGGTGACGGGAATCGAACCCGTATAACCTGCTTGGAAGGCAGGTACTCTACCATTGAGTTACACCCGCAAAAAACTACGACTGGCTCTTCCGGGCGTTGAGGTGCGTCCGGATGAGGCTGATGAGATTCCCCCGGTAATCCTTGTAGCCCCAATCGAGCTTGTAGGTCTTTTGGGTGACGATCTCCACCCGGGTCTGGTTCTCCTCAATCGGGGTCAGGTAGATGCCGATGCTCTCTCCATACCCTGTCCCAAACCAGAAAATCTTGGCCATGTTGGCAGTCGTCCGGGCATAGATCTTCCCCTGCGTCTGGCTTTCATTCTCTACGGCAAGCCCCAGGTCCAGGCAGGCGAGCTTCGTCGCCGTGTACACTTCACCGAAAGGGGCCTCGTAGGTATCGGACATCACGCGGGCCGGGGCCTTCAGACGGGTGTCATCCAAAGATCCTGTCGTGGCGCACCCCGATAAAACGAGAAACCCCGTCAGAATCCATGCTGTTTTTCTCATCGCGATCTCCTTAAAGAAGCCGTGGCGGCAGCGTCAGAAAAACAAATGTCAAGTGAACGAAGGAAATGGGCAGGGGAGGATCCTGTGAATTGGCCATCCCTCTGCTAACCTGTGATATTTTCCGGAACTTCGTCATCTATTCGCCTTACTTTTGATTCGTGGTGTGAGGCGGATTTTGCGACGGCGAGTGTCAAAGGTGATGGAAAATGCCGAGAAGAGATCCGCTCGGCCAAGCAGATAAGGAGTTCGCTCGTTGGCAGAAAACAGACACCGCAGACGCACCGGATAAGACCCGATGGTCAAATCAATCCGATCAAGCCATGTCTTGATTCCATGGCCCCCTTCAATCCCCAAAGATCTCCCTGCCGGAGATCGCTTGAGATTCACACCCACCAGCTCTGCCATATGGTGGGGCAACATGGTAAAATCCGCCCCGGTATCCAGGATAAACTGCAACTTTAACGGACCCAGGCGCGTTTGGAGTGTCGCGGGAATTAAGGCGTCCGGAATGGGACCAAACGCTGTAACTTTTTGAAGGAGAGGAAACTCAATAGATGCAGACGGCACGCTGAGGGGCTATGTACTGGATGAAGAGGGATGCATCACCAATGTACTTGGCAATCCTTTTAAAGAGCGCTTTCGATGTCCTAGCGGAAGCAATAACCCGCCCCCGGTAGGTCGCTACAAACTGCCCTCCGTATCGCCTCTGAAGCTGAGCGTACGACTGAGTTTTCATGAGTTAATCTCTCTCCACTAACTATTATAGCACCGCTTCAACCCCGCGGAGGGTTTCAGATGATGAAATGGGCAGGAGAGGATTCGAACCTCTGTAGGACGATGTCCATCAGATTTACAGTCTGACCTCGTTGGCCGCTTGAGTACCTGCCCGGTAAAAGTTTCATATTGTACGAAGAGGAACCCAAAGAGACAAGCCGGCGAGAGGAATCGAACCCCCAACCCGGTGTTTACAAAACACCTGCTCTGCCATTGAGCTACGCCGGCGTAA
>JACPXR010000085.1 GCA_016196465.1 Candidatus Omnitrophota bacterium
GGACGATGCGCGCATCAACGCCTTTTTCCTGTGGTGGGACGCTGGGCCAGTCCCGGTAATACTTGAGCGGACCCGTGAATAGTCGGACCGGGAGAGGCAGGCGGTGGAGCGCGTCGAAAAATCTTTGCTGTTTGGCGGCGGCTTCGGATTGGCGGCCAGCGTCGATGGTACCGGTATAAACGTTGAGCGTAACGACTGTGCGTTGGCCGGCGATCCGGCGAACAAGGCGGACGAAGTCGACACGGCCATCGCCGAACTGTTGGCGGAGCCCGTTGTAAAAATTGGAGTGATCGAGAAAAATCGCAACGCGCGAATCGGGAGCGGAAGGCATAGGGACCAAATGAGAACGCCAGCGGTCCCCTCAGGCCGAAACCCGAGACGAGCGCTGGCTGGTAAGATATTTTAAGTGTAAATTAAAGCAGACAGGCTGTCAAGAACGCGACTTCACTCCGGGGATAAGGTGGTTGCAGTGGGCCGCAAGTAACGTTTACAGCGTGCCGCAACTCAGGATTCGTCGGTTTGCTCATTTGGTACCTCAAACTTGCGTCTAATCTCCGATTCATATCCGTGGTCTGTCGGGTGGTAATAGGTGTCGCGTTCGACGCCGTAGAACTGCGGGACTTCGCCGCCAGGGTAGTCGTGGGGGTAGAGGTAGCCTTCGCCGCGTCCTAGCGTTTTTGCGCCCCCGTAGTGGGTGTCCTGTAGGTGTTTGGGGACGGGCACGGTCTTTTTCTCGCGCACGTCTTTCGATGCGGCGGCGATTGCCAGCATCGCGGCGTTGCTTTTCGGTGCGCAGGCGACATAGATGGTGGCCTGCGCCAGGGGGATCCGGCACTCCGGCATCCCGAGGAATTCCACCGACTGCGCCGCCGCGGTGGCCAGCACCAACGCCTGGGGATCGGCGTTCCCCACATCCTCCGAAGCGCAGATGACGAGGCGCCTCGCGACGAACCTCGGGTCCTCGCCCGCCACGAGCATCTTGGCAAGCCAATAAAGGGCGGCGTCCGGGTCTGAGCCCCGCATACTCTTGATGTAGGCGGAGATCGTGTCGTAATGGGCGTCCTCCTCCTTGTCATAGAGGACCGCCTTTTTCTGGACCGCCTCCTCGGCCACCGCTCGTGTGATCCGGATGAGATCCTCCTTCTCCGGCGGAGTGGTCAGGGCCGCCACCTCCAGGCCGTTCAAGGCCCGGCGGGCGTCCCCGTCCGAGATCCGGGCGAGAAACCGCAGCGCCTCTTCCTCCCCCTTCACCTTCAAACCCCCCAGCCCCCGCTCCTTGTCGGAGAGAGCCCGCTGGAGAAGCTTCAGGAGGTCTTCTTCGGAAAGGGGCTTGAACTCGCACACCAAGGACCGGGAAAGAAGAGGCGAAACCAGGGAGAAAAAGGGGTTGTGGGTCGTCGCCCCCACGAGGATCACCGTTCCGTCCTCCACCTCCGGCATGAGGACATCCTGCTGGGCCTTGTTGAAGCGGTGGATCTCATCGATGAAAAGGAGGGTGCGCCCCCTCTTTGTCTTTAAGCGGAGTTTCGCCCCTTGAATCGCCTTGCGGAGGTCCTCCACTCCGGCGGCCACGGCGTTGATCCGCTCGACGTGCGCCTGGGTCCTGGCGGCGATGAGGTACCCGAGGGCCGTCTTCCCGCAGCCGGGAGGCCCGTAGAGGATGAGACTCGTCAGCCGGTCCGCTTCGAGGGCGCGGGCAAGGAGCTTCCCCGGGCCCAGGAGGTGCTGCTGGCCGACGAACTCCGAGAGGTCCTTCGGCCGCATGCGGACCGCCAACGGTTGATGGCTGCCGTGCGCCTCAGGGGAAGCTGGGAGGGTTTCTTCAAAAAAATCTTGGGGTGCCATACAAAAAAATCCCCGCGAGTGCCGTGTGATGGACTATTCGTGAACCATGGCCCCAACAAGTGGGGACCCCCTCTGCGGGTTCCTGCTTCCCTTCCGCCCATGTTCCATGACGGATGGGCCTGCATTCCGCCGCCGAAGTCAGGTTCCCGTTATTCTGGTGTTGGCTCAGAATAAACCCAACAGCACGAACACCGCAGGGACAGCTCACCTATACCACACTTTTTTTCCCGCTTCAAGTTTGATACAATATTCCCGTGCCTGATCTTTACAGCAATCTCCATCTCGTCATCCGGTGGCTGCACGTCATCGCCGGGATCACCTGGATCGGACACCTGTACTTCTTCAACTTCGTCAACGTCCCCCTGCAGGGGGCGCTGGACGACGCCGCCAAGAAAGCGGTCAACCCGCAGCTGATGCCAAGGGCCCTCTGGTGGTTCCGGTGGGGGGCGATGATCACCTTCCTGGCGGGGCTCACCCTTTTTGTCCTGACCTACTTCTACACGCCGGGAGTCGGCCTGGGGGCCACCTCCCTCCTCATGGAGACGGGACAGCTCACCCAGCGGGCGATGTGGATCCTCTTCGGGATGCTGCTCGGGTTCATCATGTGGTTCAACGTCTGGTTCATCATCTGGCCGACCCAGAAAAAGCTCCTCACCGGCAAAGTCCCTCAGGCGGAGATTCCGGCGGCGCGGAAGAAAGCGCTCCTCACCTCCCGGGTCAACACGTTCCTCTCGGGCCCCATGCTCTTCGGGATGCTCGCCCCTTCCCACTATGGGGCGATCTCCTCCGGGGCTTTCCTCATGGCGGTCGGTGTGGGGGTCCTGGTGATCTGGGCGAGCATCCGGGGCTCGGCTCAGGTCGGCAAGCTCACCTAAGAGCCGCCTGGAAGCGGGAGGAGAGGACTCCGACGATCTTCTCGTGGGCCGCTGAGACCTCCTCGTCGGTGAGGGTCCGGTCTCCAGCGGAATAGAGAAGGCGAAAGGTCATCGACTTCTTCCCCGCCGCCACCTGCTTCCCCTGGTAAAGGTCGAAAAGGTGGGTCTCCTTCAAGAGGGGGGCTCCCGCTTCCTGGATCGCCCGGCGCAATTCCTCGTGAGGAACTTCCCTGGCGACGACAACCGCCAGGTCCCGCACCACCGGGGGGACCTTCGCCAAGGGCCTCACAGAGACAATCGCCGGCTCGGCCTTGGCAACCAGCTCTAGATCGAGCTCGGCGTAGAATAACTCCGTCCCTTCTGAGATCTCGAAAGCGGAGGCGACCCTCGGATCCACCCTGCCGCATCGGCCCAGCAGTTCTCCGTTCAGGCGCCACTCGAGGAGCTCTCCGCTCCATCCGGAGCCGGCTCCCTCTGCCGGCTGAAGGGCTGGATCCATCCCCAGCTGTTCAAACAGCCGCTCCAAGATCCCTTTCAAGTGGAGGAGGTCCGGTCCCTTGCGCCCAACTCCCCAGGCAGGTTCAGGGGTTCCTCCGACGATCAGAGAAAGGGTCCTCTTTTCCACAACGGGATTCGAGGGAGAAGGCCCTGGGTGGTAAACGCGGCCCAATTCAAAGAGGTGAAAGGAAGCCGCGCTTTTTCTGTTGAGATTGCGCGCCACCGTCTCCAGGGCCCCGACGAGGAGCGTGTTGCGCAGCACGCTGTACTCCAGGCTGATCGCGTTCTTGAGAGCAAGCGGCGCCCTGACAGCTCCGGCCAACGACCCTGCCCTCCCGTGAGATTCCGGATGAACCAAGCTGTAGGTGCAGATCTCCTGTCCTCCGCAGGCGGCAAGGAACTGTCGGATCCGCTCCTCGCGAGCGATCCAGGGCTCTTCCACCCATGAAAGCGGCCGGCGGGCCAGGGGAGGCAGCGTCGAGGGAATCCGGTCATAGCCGAAGAGCCTGCTCAGCTCCTCGTGCAAATCCTCGGCGATCCTCAAATCCGAGCGCCAGTGGGGCGGCTCCACCCGGAGGCCCCGGGCCGAAGGGGAAACCTTGCAGCCGAGCCGCTCCAGGAAGCGGCGCTGTTGACCGGAAGAGATCTGCACCCCCAAGACCTCATTTGCCCTGGCAGGATTCATGGAAATCCGGTGGGGGACAACTCTAAAATCCCCGGCGTCGGTCGGGCCGCGGGTTACCTTTCCTCCGGCAAGCTTCAGGATCATCCGGGCCGAGCGCATGGCGGCCATGGGAACCATCGCCGGATCCGCCCCACGCTCAAACCGGTAGGAGGACTCAGAGGAAAGCTTGACGATCCGGCCTCCCCGCCGGACCCTCACCGGGTCGAACCAGGCCGATTCCAACAAAACCCGCTTCGTCGAGGCGCGGACTTCCGTCTCCTTGCCCCCCATGATGCCGGCCAGCGCCACCGGCCGCGAGGCGTCGGCGATGACCAGCACATCAGGAGAGAGCGCCCGGGAGACCCCGTCGATGGTGACGAGGGTCTCCTTGGGGAGCGCCCGGCGCACCCGGACCAATTCTCCCTCGAGGCGGTCCAAGTCAAAGGCGTGAAGCGGCTGCCCCAGCTCCAGAAGAGTCAGGTTCGTCGCGTCCACGATGTTGTTGACGGGGCGCACCCCCAGGCGGGTGAGGCGCTCAACGATCTTCTGGGGGCTTGGGCCTACCTCAACCCCTTCGATCACGATCCCCACATAGCGCCGGCACCCTTTTGTGTCCTCGAGGCGGATCGAAACCGGCTCCCCGCTTGCCCGGAGGAAGACCATTTCCCGCCTGAGCCGGCGGGGCAGATGAAAGGTCCTCCCCAAAACCGGCGCGATCTCCCTGCTCAAGCCGAGGTGGCTTAAAAGATCGGGCCGGTTCGGCGTCACCTCGATCTCGAAAATCCGGTCTCCCGCCGCCTCCTCGAGGCGGGTGACCTCCATGCCCCCCAGGGTGAGGCGTTCGGCCAGCGCCTCCGGATGGAGGGAAACCTCCAGGAACTCCTTAACCCAGGAAAGCAGGTAACGCATCAGGATGCCTCAAGGAAATTGCTGAAGGAAACGCAGATCGTTTTCGAAAAAGAGCCGGATGTCTTCGACCCCGTGCTTGAGCATCGCGATCCGCTCCACCCCCATCCCGAAGGCGAAGCCGACCGTCTGCTTCGGATACCCCACCGCCCTGAAAACCGCCGGGTGCACCATGCCGCAGCCGAGGATCTCCAGCCACCCCTTGCCCCCGCAGACCCGGCAGCCCTTCGCCTGGCAGAGGGTGCAGGAAAGGTCCGCCTCGGCGCTGGGCTCCGTGAAGGGGAAAAAGTGTGGCCGGAAGCGAAGCCGGGACATCTCTCCGAACATCCCCTGTGCCCAGGCCGTCAAAACCCCTTTGAGGTCCCCAAAGGTCACCCCGGGCGCCACACAGAGGCCCTCCACCTGATGAAACTGGAAGGAGTGGGAGGCGTCCACCGCGTCGGGCCGGAAGACCCTGCCCGGCACGACGATCTGGAAAGGGGGCTTGTGGGTCTCCATGAAGCGGATCTGCACCGGCGAGGTGTGGGACCTCAGGAGAAACGGCTTTGGGGTTTCCAGGTAGAAGGTGTCGAAGTTCTCCCTGGAGGGATGCTCAACTGGGATGTTGAGGGCCTCGAAATTGTACCGCTCGGTTTCCACCTCGGGCCCTTCCACGACGGAGAACCCAAGCAGCCGGAAGATCCGGATGATCTCGCCGATCGTCTGAGTGAGAGGGTGCAGCCGGCCGACGGCGGGTGGGGTGCCCGGAAGGGTCAGGTCCTCGCCGGAGGAAACCGGGGCCGCCGTGGAGGCCAGGGAGCTCCGGCGCCGGGCAAGAAGCGTCTCCAGCTCCTCCTTTACCTGATTGAGCTTGCGGCCCAGGCGGGCCTTCTCCTCAGGAGCGAGGCCCGGCTCCTTCAGCCGGGGGAAATAACCGGAGAGGGCTCCGTGCCGGCCGAGGTATTTCGTCCGGAGCTCCTCCAGCCCTAAGGCGGAGGAGGCCTCCGAGAATCCCTTCCTGGCCTCCTCGAGGAGGGCTTCAAGCTCCTGTTCAAGCGGTGCCTCGGATCCCATCGCGCGCTTTTGAAAGAGACGCTTCTAGGCGCTGGGGGCAGTCTTGGCGATTTCGACGAGCTCTTTGAACGCCGCCGAATCGGTCACGGCCAGATCCGCCAGGACCTTCCGGTCCAGGCCGACCTTGGCGACTTTAAGCCCCGCGATGAAGCGGTTGTACGGCAGGCCCTCCGCCTCGCAGGCGGCATGAATCCGGGTAATCCACAGCCGGCGGAAATCCCCTTTTCTGGCCTTGCGGTCCCGGGTGGCGAAGACCATCGCCCGGTTGACCGTCTCTTTGGCGCGGCGGAAGAGCTTCGAGCGCTTCCCCCAGGCCCCCTTGGCCCGCTGGATCATCCGCCGGTGACGGCGCTTGCTGGAAACTGCGTGCTTCACCCGTGCCATGTCAGATTCCTTTCATTGATCAACGATATGGAAGCAATACCCCAATCCGCTTTTCATCGGCTCGGCTCGCAAAATCCGATCGCCGGAGCCGGCGCTTTCGGTTTCTGTTTTTCCCGGTGAGAAGATGGCCTCGATACGCGTGCGCCATGCGCAGCTTGCCGCTGGCGGTCTTTCGAAACCGCTTGGCGACGGAACGCCTCGTTTTCATCTTGGGCATGGAGAGATTCCTTTTTAGCTTACCTGGGTGCCACCGTCATGAACACGAACCGGCCTTCCTGCATCGGAGGCCGCTCCACCTGGGCCATGGGGGCCACATCGGCCTGCAGGCGCTTCAAAAGCTGCTGCCCGAACTCCTGATGGGCCATCTCCCTGCCCCGGTAGACCAGCGTCACCTTCACCTTGTTTCCCCGCTTCAAGAACTTCATCAGCGACCGCAGCTTCGTCTGATAGTCGTGGTCGTCGATCTGGGGGCGGAAGCGCAGCTCCTTCAGCTGCGAATGCTTCTGGTGCTGTTTGCTCTCCCGTTCCTCCTTTTCCTGCTCGTAGCGGTATTTCGAGTACTCCAAAACGCCGAAGCGCCTGATCAACGGGAACCACCCCCACCTGCTCTCCGGCAGGACCGATCAACCGGACCTCGCGAACCCGAATTCGATCGTTCACCCTCAATTCGTTCTTGTAGATGCAATCACCTCCCTATCGTTTTTCCTGAACTTCCCGGACAATCCGATCGATGAACCCGCTCAAAGGGACCGCCCCGACGTTTCCGGCGGAACGGGCCCGGACGGAGACTTCCCGGCCCTTGGCCTCCCGTTCTCCCACGACCAGCATGTAGGGGGTCCGCGTCAGCTCGGCATCCCGGATGCGGGCCTGGAGACTTTCCCGCCGGTCGTCCACCTCGACCCTCAAGCCCACAGCGGAAAGTTCTTTCGCCGTCTCCCGGGCATACGCCTCGTGGGCCTGGGCAATCGGGATGAGGACCGCCTGCACCGGCGAGAGCCAGACCGGAAACGCCCCCGCGTAATGCTCGATCAGCGTCCCCAAAAACCGCTCCAGGGACCCGAAGATCGCCCGGTGGATCATCACGGGAGGGATCTGCTTGCCGTCGGCTTCCGTATAGCGCAGGCCGAACCGCTGCGGAAGGACGAAGTCCAGCTGCGCCGTCGCGCACTGCCAGTAACGGCCCAGGGAGTCCTTCACATGAACGTCGATCTTCGGCCCGTAGAAAGCCCCCGTCCCCGGGCTCATGGCATAGGGAACATTCCGCTCCTTTAAAACCTGGATGAGAACCGCCTCTGCCCGGCTCCACTGGCCCTCCTCCCCCAGAAATTCCTCCGGCCGGGTGCTCACCTCCACCTTGTACTCGGAAAACCCGAAATCCTTCATCGCCGACTCGATGAATTCCAGCACCGACCCCAGCTCCGATTCGAGCTGATTGGCCCGGCAGAAGATGTGGGCATCGTCCTGGGTGAAGCCCCGCACCCGCATCAGGCCGTGGAGGACGCCCGATTTCTCGTTCCGGTAAACCGTCCCCAGCTCGAAGAACCTCAAGGGCAGCTCCCGGTAGCTGCGCAGGGAGGACTCATAGATGAGGATATGCCCGGGGCAGTTCATCGGCTTGATGCCCCACTCCTGGTTCTCCTGCTTGAAGATGAACATGTTCGGCTTGTACTGCTCGTAATGCCCCGAGCGGACCCAGATGTCGCTCTTGATCAGGTGCGGGGTGACGACCGGGAGGTAGCCCCGCGCCGCGTGTTGAGCCCGGGAATACTCCTCGATGATCTGCCTCAAGACCGCTCCGCGGGGATGATAAAAAACGAGTCCGGCGCCCGCCTCCTCCAAAAAAGAAAAGAGCTTTAAGGATACCCCCAGCTTCCGGTGGTCCCGGCGCTTGGCCTCTTCTCTGACCTGAAGGAAGCCCTCCAGCTCCTCCCGTCCGTAAAAAGCGGTCCCGTAGATCCGCAGGAGCTGCGGATTTTTCTCATCCCCGCGCCAGTAGGCGCCGGCCAGCGACAGGAGCTTGAACGCCCGGACCTCCCTGGTCGAGGAAACGTGGGGGCCCTCGCAAAGGTCCGCGAATTCCCCGTCGGTATAGATCGAGACTTCCGGATTGGGGATCCCCTCGATCAACTCCAGCTTGAAGGACTCTCCGCGCGCCTTAAAGAAAGCGGAGGCCTCTTTCTTCGGCATCATCGAGCGCTCAAAGGGAAGGTTCGCCTGGATGATCTTGCTCATCTCGGCCTCGATCTTCGGGAGGTCCTCCTCGGTCAGCGGCGTCTCGGGAGAGACGTCGTAGTAAAACCCCTCCTCGATGGGGGGCCCGATGGCGAGCTTCGTCTTCGGCCAGAGGCGCTTCACCGCCTGGGCCAGAATGTGCGCTGCGCTGTGCCGCAGTCTGTGCAAATCGTCATTCATCCGAATCGGAGAAACAAGGTGGTGGGCCCAAGAGGACTCGAACCTCTGACCTCTTCCATGTCAAGGAAGCGCTCTAACCAACTGAGCTATGAGCCCACATCGATGGATTCATGCCGGGGGCGGGAGTCGAACCCGCACGCCCCTTTCGGAGCAGAGGCTTTTAAGGCCTCAACGTCTTCCGGTTCCGTCACCCCGGCCTTTTCTTTCGAAAATCGGTATTCGGAACGAGAATACGTCCAGTTTCTCCATGAAGCGCGGTTTTGTACGGTCTTGCTCCTTGACCAACCTACGCTTATCTCCATGCATCTTCTCGCAAGCTTCTTCTTGCGTCCTAGAGCAAACGCACCTGAATAATAACAGTTCGAAAGAATGACCTTTGCCGCCAGCTTTCCATATTTCAACGTGTACTTCGAATGGATTCTCGGGGGAATCGGTTTTTCTTCATGAAGTCCGCCCACAACATGCCAGATTCGCCCCACCCTCACGGCCAGCCATGCAAGGAAGGGCTTTGAACAACTGTATATCCTCATCGCCCACTGTTCGCAGCCATTGGTGGGATGCCTCCAGCGACGAATACTTCCATCGCCATCAATCACGCCTCTCAGAAAATCTTTAAATCCCGCATCAGGTACATGAAGCGGGCCTATGGTAAGGGATTTTCTTGGAGTCAATCCGATGGCAACGAGCTCTTCGTATAAGCTCCTGGAGCTTAATTGAACGTGATGAGAAATTTGTCCCCTTCCATTGCTTTTTTCTGCCACACGACATCGAAAACCTACGGCATCCTTCAGTTGATTCAAGTACCTCTCGCTTTTCGACGTAATATCGATGTGCCTTCCGTCTCGGCTCAAGCACCCATCGGTTGCAATCAGGCCAACGAGGTACCAGAAAATTTTTTCCGGACACTCAAATGGCTTGGGCTTGGGCCCGCGTTCATTCATCTTGTGGATGATTGCAAGGCGCGGGTCGGAATCGAACCGACGCAATAAGGGTTTTGCAGACCCTTGCCTTACCACTTGGCTACCGCGCCAATTTTCAGCGTTTCCTCCCGCGGCCGAGCAGAAGGGCCTCCACCGTCTCTAGAATCCTCGCCGCCAAAAGGGATTTTGAGAGCCCTTTGAAAGATTTTGCGGATCCACCCCTTTTGAGGATCGCCCCGTCGACGGGGTCGGTGCCGAAGGGGCCACGCCTTTTCCCTTTGGGGTAAAGCTGGGTCGCCACGATGGCGTCGAGCCCCTTCGACTTGAGCTTCCGGCGGGCGTTGGGGAGCAGCCGCTCC
>JACPXR010000071.1 GCA_016196465.1 Candidatus Omnitrophota bacterium
ACTGCGGATCAAGTCCATCATCCGGTGGTTCGGGAGGCCCTTCGCCTGCTCAAGATCGATCGAGGGATTGAGATTGTTTCCGTCGCGGATGTTCCGGCGAACGTGGGTCTGGGAACCTCCAGCAGTTTTACCGTCGGGCTCTTAAACGCCCTGTACGCTTTTAAGGCCAAGAATCCGTCTCCTCGGGTGCTGGCGCAAGAGGCCCTCGCGATCGAGAGGGTGATCCTCAAAGAGTCCGGGGGACTGCAGGACCAGTACATTGCCGCCTATGGGGGATTGGCCTCTATCGACGTCAATACCGAGGGAAGAGTGATGGTGAATCCCCTCAAGATCGACCCCCATCTGGTCGCGGAGCTGGAAAATCGGCTCCTTTACTTCTATACGAACTTGACGCGCAATGCGAGCGAGATCCAAGCGCAGCATGTGGACTCCATCGTCCGCGGAAACGGAGAAGTGATCGAGAGCCTCCATGAAATTAAAAGGATCGGCACGGAAACGAAAGATGCTCTCCTCTCGGGAGATCTGGACCGTTTCGGAAGGCTCTTGGGAGAGCATTGGGACTACAAGAAGCGGTTGAACGGAAACATCTCAAACAGCGCCATCAATCGCTGGTACGAGGCCGCTTTGAAAGCCGGGGCCTTGGGAGGCAAGCTCGTGGGCGCCGGAGGCGGGGGCTTCCTCATGCTGTATTGCCCTCCCGAAGCGAAGAACCGGATTCGCCTCGAGTCGGAAAAAGAGGGCTTGAAGGAGATCAATTTCCGTTTTGAGTCCAGCGGTTCCCGGATCCTGTTGAACATTTAGAGGCGGGGCATGACTCCAGAAGCGTGGTGGAAGGATAAAAAGGTTTTGGTGACGGGGGGGGCCGGTTTCCTGGGGTCCCATCTCCTGGAGGCCCTCGTCGCTCAAGGGGCCCGCGTGACGGCGATCGATCTCCTGGAAAGGCCGCCGCGGCTTGAATCCCTCCTTCCGCGGATGGATTACCTCCCATGGGATCTTTCGGGAAGCGGGCTCGAGGATGCCCTTCCGGGATCCTTCGATCTGATCTTCCATCTGGCCGCCTCTTCTTTTCCGGCGGAGGCTGAGAGGGCGCCCCTCTTGGCCTATCGGCACAACGTCTTGGGCACCGCGAACATACTCTCTTTTGCCGCCCGGCGTTCGGCCCGGAAATTCTTGTTTCCATCCGCGGGGGCTTTGTATACGAACACCCCGAAATACCTTCCCATCGATGAGGAGCATCCGATCGATCCGACCCAAGGGGTCTACGCCATGACGAAACGGATGGGAGAGCTTTTGTGCCAGGAGTTCATGAGGAATCAGGGGTTGAAATGTCTTTTCTTTCGCCTGTTCAATGCCTATGGCCCGGGACAGTCGCGGGAGTTTTTGATCCCCTCCTTCATTCAGCAGGCCCTTTCCGAAGGAAGAATCACGGTCTGGGATGAGAGCGTTCGACGGGATTTCAATTACGTCCAGGACGTTGTCCGGGCGCTGATGGCGGGGGCCGCCTCTGAGGCCTGCGGGGGTCCGATCAATTTGGGTTCCGGAAGGGACGTGTCCGTCGGCGAGATCGCCCGGCGGATCGCCGCCTTCTTTCCGGCTCAAGTGCAGTTCTCGAAGAGAGAGACCTTCGGCCCCAGGAGACAACAATGCGACAACCGCCGGGCCAAGGAACTGCTGGGGTGGGAGCCGGCGATCTCTTTGGAGGAAGGATTAAAGCGAACCCTCGAATCGTTTCGGAGGGAGGCTGTGAAGCTCCAGGAAGCGATTCCGCAGCCATGACGCCGATGAAGGAGCTCTTGGAACCCACCGAGATGATGGAGCGGGTCCTCGATGAATTGGAAGAGGGGGCGGAGACGCTGCGGAAGCTTAAGGCGCATGCGGGGGCAATCGCAGCGGTCGCCCAGGCGATGATCGAGACTGTTCGCAGCGGTGGAAAGATCGTCTTTTTCGGGAATGGAGGCAGCGCCGCCGATAGCCAGCATTTGGTGGCGGAATTTGTAGGGAAATTCGGAAAGACGCGCAGGGGTCTCCCGGCCATGGCCCTCACGGTCAACACATCGGTGCTGACGGCGATCGGAAACGATTTTTCCTTCGAGGAGATCTTCGCTCGGCAGGTGGAGTCGTTGGTCACGGAGAAGGATCTGGTCGTGGGCATCAGCACCGGGGGTTACTCGGAAGCGGTGGGCCGCTTCTCCAAGAACGTGGTTCGGGGCATTGAGGAAGCCAAGAAGAAAGGGGCGAGGACCGTCGGGCTTTTGGGCAAGGGGGGCGGGCTCTTGGCGACGCTGGTCGACTTTCCGCTGGTGGTTCCCTCCGAGAATACGCAGCGGATTCAGGAGGCGCATATCGCGGCCGGCCACATCCTCTGCCATCTGGTGGAAAGGGGTTTGGAGGCGGATGAATCCTGAATCCCGGATTTATGTCGCGGGCCGGAAGACCTTGATCGGCGCGGCCCTTCTGCGGCGCTTGAAGGCGGGCGGGTACACCCGCGTCATCGAGCCCAGCCCGGATCCGGACGCGGGGGACCCGCGCCAAGTGGATCGTTTCTTTGAGACGGCCAGGCCCGACTATGTGTTCTGCGCCGCCGGAAGATCCGGGGGGATTCTCGCGAACCAGAAATATCCGGCGGATCTCATGCGGGATAACCTGCTTTCGGCGTGCCACCTTCTTGAGAGCGCCCGCCGGCATGGGACGAAGAAGCTTCTTTACCTCGCCAGCTCCTGCAGTTATCCCAAGCATGCCTCCCAGCCGATGAAGGTGGAGTCGCTTCTGACGGGACCCTTGGAGGCCACCAATGAGGGCTACGCGGTGGCCAAGATCGCCGGCTTGACGCTGTGCCGGGCCTACCGGAGGCAGTACGGGGTCAAGTTCGTCTGTGGAATTCCAGGCGATCCCTTCGGGCCGGGCGACGATTTTGATCCCGAGGATTCCCATGTGGTGGCGGCCCTGATCCGGAAAATCCACGAGGCGAAGGAAGCCCAGGCCGGTTCGGCGACCTTGTGGGGCACGGGGGCTCCTCGCCGGGGCTTCATCTACGCGGACGATTTGGCCGAGGCCTGTATTTTCGTGATGCTCCGATACGACGGCTCCGAGCCGATCAACATCGCCGGGGATTGGGACCTTTCCATCCGGGAGCTGGCCGAGGCGATTCGGGATGTGGTGGGGTTCCAGGGGACGCTCTTCTTTGATTCCAGCAAGCCCGATGGTTGTCCGGTGAAGGTGTTGGATTCAAGCCCGCTCTTTGGAATGGGTTGGCGGCCGACGGGAAAGCTTCACGAAGCCCTGAAGGCCACCTATGACTGGTTTTTGGAGAAAACGGATGCCCCTTCGGCAAGAATATCGAGTTGATTTCGGCCGCATCGAAGTCGGGGAGATGGGTCGCCGGTACCTGGCCGCCGCGCTGGATCGCCATTGGATCTCAGAAGGCCCTAACGTTCGCAGGTTTGAAGAAAGCTTCGCTCAGAAGTTCGGCTACCGTTACGCCGTCGCTACCAGCTCCGGCACCGACGCCGGGATCGTGGCGATGACGGCCCTTTTGGAGCGGGGGGCCGCGCGAGGGGACGAGGTGATCACCCCGGCCTTGGCCTTCGTGGCCACCGCCAACTGCGTCTTGACGGCGGGCCTGGTTCCCAAGTTTGTCGATGTGGAGCTCTCCACCCTCAACATCAATCCCGCCTTGATCGAAAGGGCCATCACTCCGCGGACCCGAGCGATTCAAGTGGTGCACACGATGGGCAAGCCCTGCCGGATGGAGGAGATCCTCGCCATCGCCAAGCGGCGCCACCTGACGGTTCTGGAGGACTGCTGCGAGGCCCACGGGGCGACGCTGGGCGGCAAGGGGGTGGGCTCCTTTGGGGAGATGGCCCTCTTCAGCTTTTACACGGCGCACATCATCTGCAGCGCGGAGGGAGGGATGGTTGTGACGGAAGATCCGGGGCTGGCGGCCCTTTGCCGTTCCATCCGGTCCCATGGCCGGAGAGATGGGGAGCTCTACTTTCATTTTGATCGCGTGGGTTTTAATTCCAAGATGAACGACCTGGAAGCCGCGGTGGGCCTGGAAGGGCTTTCCGCCTTCGACTCGGTTTTTGAGTACCGAAGAACGCTGATCTCCCGTCTTTTGGAGAGGCTGTCGGATCTGGAAGAGGAGCTGCTCCTTTACAGGGAGGGCCCGGAGGAGAGGATGTGTCCCCATGCCTTCTCCTTTGTCCTTAAAGGGGGCAGGCAGGTCTTTGAGGGACTGATCCGGCACCTGGACCAGCGAGGCATCGAATGGAAGCTTCTTTTCGGCTGTCTTCCTACACAGCACCGGGCGTTTCAATTCCTGGGGTACTCTCCGGGGGATTTCCCGACGGCCGAGAGGCTGGGTGAGGCGGGAATCACCCTGGGGATTCATCAATACTTGACTCCTGAGGACATCGATGTCGTGGCGGAATGCATTCACGAATACTTCAAGGGGGCCGGATGATTCTTCCCGGGGCGGTTTTATCCAACGGAGTCCTGACAAAAGGGGAAGCCCTTGCTCTGTATCGAAAGATGCTTCTTGGGCGTCTGGCCGAGGAGAAGATCCGGGAGGAATACCCGAAGGATCATATCAAGACGGCGGCCCACCTCGGGATTGGGGCGGAGGCCGTTTCGGCGGGGGTCTGCCACTGTCTTCCTCCGGATTCAAAAACCTTCGGCACCTATCGAAACCATATGCTGTATCTGGCGGTGACCGAGGACACCGATGGGTTCTTCGCGGAGCTTTACGGGAAAGCCTCCGGGCCGTCTAAGGGGAAGGCCGGTTCCATGCACATCGTCGCTCCGGAGAAGGGCCTCATGGCCACCTCGGCGGTGGTGGGCACAACGATCCCCCTGGCCGTCGGGGCCGCGCTGGCGAAGGTGTATAAGAATGAGCCCGGCCTGGTGGCGGTCTTCTTTGGGGATGGGGCGATCGAGGAGGGGGTCTTTTGGGAGTCTCTGAACTTCGCGGCCTTAAAGAAGCTTCCGGTCCTGTTTGTTTGCGAGGATAACGGTTTGGCGATTCATACCCATGCTTCGGAAAGGCAAGGATTTCGCTCTATCCCTGAAGCGGTGGGGGGCTTTCAGTGCCATGCGGCCGGTGCAGAGGCTTATCACGTCGCCGATGTCGTCACCTTGACTCGCCAGGTGTTGAAGGCCATGGCGCAGGCCCCCCAGCCCGGGTTTATTCACCTGAAGTACTTTCGTTTTCTGGAGCATGTGGGGCCGGGGGAGGACTTTGAGGCGGGATACCGGCGCCGGCCCACCCCGGAAGAGCGGGAGTGGCGCGATCCCATCCTTCGGATGGAAAAGGAGATTCGCTCTTTGGGTTTCACCGACGGCGATCTGGAAGCGGTCAAGAAGGAAGTGGGAGAGAAGATCCGCCGCAGTGTCGAAGCGGCCCAACAGGCCCCCTTTCCTCCTTCCTCCGAGCTTTACACGGACGTTCTGGCATGAAATCGGTGATCACGTATCGCGAGGCCATCAACCGCGCCCTGGTCCGGGAGATGGAAGAGGATCCTGCCGTCTTCGTCTTTGGCCTGGACGTGCCGGATCACAAACGGATCTATGGAAGCACGAAGCACCTGGTGGAGAAGTTCGGGCCTCGTCGATGCTTTGGGACCCCCCTTTCCGAGGAGGCGATGACGGGCGTGGCCTTGGGGGCGGCGATCTCCGGCCTAAGGCCTGTCCACGTGCACATTCGGGCCGACTTCATGCTCCTGGGAATGAACCAGATTGGAAACATGATCTCGAATCTCCGGTACATGAGCGGGGGAAGGCTCAAGACCGCCTTGGTCATCCGGGCGATGATCGGCCGCGGGTGGGGGCAATCGGCGCAGCACAGCAAATCCCTCCACGGCATTTATGCCCATTTCCCGGGGCTCAAGGTGGTGCTGCCCACCACTCCCCAGGATGCCTACAGCCTTCTTCGCTCCGCGATTAGGGACGACAATCCCGTGATCTTCCTGGAGCATCGCTGGCTCTACGACATCGCGGGAGAGGTGGATGAGGAGCGGGTCGTTCCGTTGGGTCTCCCGGCGGTCCGCCAGGCGGGAAAGGACGCCACGATCGTCAGCACCTCTTGGATGACCGTGGAGGCCCTCAAGGCGGCGGAGGTCTTGGCCAAGCGAGGCGTGGAGCTGGAGGTGGTCGATGTTCGAACGGTGGCCCCCTTCGACCCCGAAGCGATCGTTTCCTCAGTGGCGAAAACCGGGCATTGTGTGGTCGTGGATCACGATTGGTCCTTCTGCGGATTTGGCGCGGAGTTGGCCGCCACGATCAGTGAGCGCTGCTTTGGGGCCCTTCGGCGTCCGGTCAAGCGCCTCGGGCTTGCCCACACGGCTTGTCCAACCACCCGTCCCCTGGAGTCCCTGTTTTATCCGACCGCTGCGGAAATCATTCGGGCGGTGGAAGAGCTCCTCTCCCTGGGGGAGGCCGATTTAAGCGGCGAGTCTTTCTACAGCTATGAGAACAAATTCAAGGGTCCCTTCTAACCGAGTGCTGAAAAACCCTTGTCAAGGAAGTCTGCTCAAAAAGGTGGCAGATGCAAGGCGCGCGCAAGCGACCGCGGAGGCGTATGTTTCGTATACGCCGCACAAGGGAGCGCAGCGTGCAACGCAGCAGATGCCCCTTTTTCAGCAGACTGCTAACCGATGAGAATTCTGGTCACGGGTGGGGCGGGGTACATCGGATCGGTCCTCGTGCCGGTCCTGCTTCAGGAAGGGCATGAGGTGACCGTTCTGGACAGCTTCATGTACAACCAGGATTCCCTGCTGGACTGCTGCCACCACGCGGGGCTGACCATCGTTCGGGCGGATGGGCGGGACCCCCGGGTTTTGGAAGAGCGCCTCAAAGGGGTGGATGCGATCTTTCCCTTGGCCTGCTTGACCGGGGCTCCGTTATGCGACCGGAGGCCGGAGGAGGCCAGGGCTGTAAACCTGGACGCCATTCGGCTCTTGGTCAAGCTCCGGGCCCCCTCCCAGCGGATCATCTTTCCCACCACGAACAGCGGGTACGGAATCGGCGAGCGGCATGTCCACTGCACGGAAGAGGCCCCTTTGCGTCCCGTCTCCCTTTACGGGCGGCTCAAGACGGAGGCGGAGAAGGTGGTTCTGGATTCCGGGAACAGCCTCACCCTCCGATTGGCGACCGTCTTTGGGATTTCCCCAAGGATGCGCCTGGATCTTCTCGTCAACGACTTCACCTACCGGGCCGCCACCGATGGGTTTGTGGTCCTCTTCCAGGGCCACTTCAAGCGGAACTTCATCCACGTCCGGGATGTGGCCCGCGCCTTTTTGCACGTGTTGAAGAATTTTGAAGCCATGAAGGGAGAGCCCTACAACGTGGGCCTAAGCGACGCCAATCTCTCCAAACGGGAGCTCTGCGAGGAGATTAAAAAACAGCTTCCCCGTTTCTACGTCGTGGAGGCGGCCGTCGGCGAGGATCCGGACCAGCGCGACTACATTGTCAGCAACGCCAAGATCGAGAAGACGGGGTTTAGGCCTCAGGTTTCTTTGAAGGATGGGATCGCGGAGCTCATCAAGGGGTATCAGGTGATTCGGAGGAACGGCCATGCCAACGTCTAAGAGAGAGCTGGATTGCCTGCTGATCAATCCGGGGAGTCGCTCCTTGATTTATCAGGGGTTGGGGAGGAATCTCTCCGCGATCGAGCCCCCGGTGTGGGCGGGCCTGATGGCCACGACTCTTCGCCGAAAGGGCTTCTCGGTGGAGATCCTAGATGCCGACGCGGGGGATTTGAGCGCGCAGGAAGTGGCGAAAGGAGTGGCGGAGCGTTCGCCCCTTTTGACCGCTGTGGTGGTCTATGGCCACCAGCCCTCCGCCTCCACCCAAAACATGACCGCGGCCGGCGAGATTTGCGCGGCCGTTAAAGAGGGCTCGCCGGACCGGAAGATCCTCCTGGTGGGAGGGCATGTGGCCGCGTTGCCGGAGAGAACCCTTCGTGAGGAAGAGGCGGATTTTGTCTGCGGCGGGGAAGGGCCCGTGACGATGGCGGAGCTTCTTCAGGCCCTCTCTTCGGATCGGCCTGAAGATCTGAAAAAGGTGCGGGGGCTCCTCTACTGGGAAGGCGAAAAGATCCAGGTCAATCCCCCCGCGCCGCTGGTGAAGAACTTGGATGAGGAGATGCCAGAAGTGGCTTGGGATCTTCTGCCCATGGAAAAGTACCGGGCGCATAACTGGCACTGTTTCCAGGAAGAAGGGTTAAACCGCCAGCCGTATGCCGCCCTCTACACGACCCTGGGGTGTCCCTTCCACTGCAGCTTCTGCTGCATCCAGGCCCCGTTTAAAAGCGGAGAAAAGACCCTCGGATGGAAGGAGGGAATCAACAGCTACCGGTACTGGAGTGTGAAAGCGGTTCTGGGCCAGCTCGAAACCTTGATCACCCGCTATGGAGTCCGGAACGTCAAGATCGCGGATGAGATGTTTGTGCTCAATCCGCAGCATGTGATGGGGATCTGCGAGGGAATCCGGGAGCGGGGGCTTTCCGTCAACATCTGGGCGTATGCCCGGGTGGATACGGTCCGGGATGGGATGGTGGAAAAGTTGAAAGCAGCCGGGGTCAACTGGCTCGCCTTTGGGATCGAAGCGGCCAACTCCAAGGTGCGGGATGATGTCCAGAAAGGTTTCGGCCAGGAGAAGATCTTTGACACGCTGGAGAAGGTGCGCAAGGCCGGCATCCACGTCATCGGTAACTACATCTTCGGGCTTCCCGAGGATACCTTCCAGACGATGCAGGAGACCTTGGATCTGGCGCTGGAGCTCAACTGCGAGTTCGCCAACTTCTATTCCGCCATGGCTTACCCGGGTTCTCAGCTTTACCCATTGGCCCTGAAGGAGGGCTGGCCGCTTCCGCAGAAATGGTCGGGCTACTCCCAGCATGCGGTGGATGCGTTGCCTCTGCCGACCAAGCATCTGTCCGCGGGAGAGGTTCTAAAGTTTCGGGATCGCGCTTTTCAGGTGTACTTCAATGATCCCCGGTATCTGGAAAGGGTCAAGCGCACGTTCGGTGAAGAGACCCTTCAGCACATTCGGGAGATGGTTTCCCAGCCGCTGGCGAGGAAGCCTCTCCCCCGCTCGGATGGGAAGGCCTTTCAGGAGGTGTTGGGGTGATCATCAGTCGAACCCCTTTTCGTATTTCGTTCTTCGGCGGGGGAACGGATTACCCTGCCTGGTACCGGGAGCACCCGGGGGCCGTGCTGGCGACGGCGATCGACAAGTACTGCTACATGTCCTGTCGGTGGCTCCCCCCGTTCTTCAACTATACCAGTCGTTTGGTCTGGTCCAAGATCGAGCTCGTCAAGGAGATCTCCGAAATCACCCACCCGGCCATCCGGGCGACGCTGGAGTTTTTGGATATTCGGAAGGGAATAGAGCTCCACCACCACGGGGATCTTCCGGCCAGGACGGGCCTGGGTTCCAGCTCCGCTTTCAGCGTGGCCCTCCTCCACAGTCTCTATGGCCTCAAAGGGATCATGCCGAGCAAGAGGCAGTTGGCCCAGGAGGCCATCTTCGTGGAGCAGGAACTTCTGAAGGAAAACGTGGGATGCCAGGATCAGGTCACCGTGGCCTTTGGGGGGCTGAACCGGATTGACTTTTCGCGGGACGACACCTTTCAGGTTTCGCCGATCATCCTGGATCCGGAGCGGCTCTCCCAGCTGCAGGATCACCTGATGCTTTGGTTTACCGGGATCTCCCGCAGCGCTTCCGAGATTGCCGGGGAACAGATCCGGGCGCTTCCCATGAAGGAGCAGGAGATCGGCGCCATGCGGCAGATGGTGGATGAGGCGGTGAGAATCCTGGAGCGGGACGACGACCTTGGGAATTTCGGGAAGCTTCTTCATGAAAGCTGGCGCTTGAAGAGGAGCCTGACCCGCCGCATCTCCAGCCCCTTGATCGATCAGGTTTACGAGACGGCCCTGCGATCAGGGGCGATGGGGGGAAAGCTTCTGGGGGCCGGGGGAGGAGGATTTCTCCTTCTGTTCGTCCGGCCGGAGGAGCAGGGAAAGGTCACGGAGGCCCTCCGTGACCTTTTGCATGTTCCCTTTGCCTTCGAGAAGCTGGGGAGCCGCATCATCCTCTATGAGCCGGACGGGGAGGGCGCTCCATCCCGAGTCAGGGATCGGAAGGGGGCATCGAAGGTGGAACTCGGCACAGGGAGAAACAAGTTTTGAAGCGCCCCTTCCGGTCCACGCTGCTCGTCATGACCTTGAATGAAATTGAGGGGATGAAGCTCATCATGCCGTCCGTCCGCAGGGAGTGGGTCGATCAAATCCTCATTCTGGATGGGGGTTCAACCGACGGCACGCCGGAATGGGCTCTGGGGCAGGGGTATGAGGTTCACGTCCAAAAGGAGCCCGGTTTTCGAAACGGCTATCGGGAGGTTTGGCCAAAGGTCGTCGGAGACGTGGTGATCTACTTTACGCCGGATGGCAACTCCCTTCCCGAGGCGATCCCTCAGCTTCTGGATAAGATGGAGGGGGGATTCGACCTGGTCATTGCTTCCCGTTACCTGGGGGGAGCCCGCTCCAAGGATGACGATCTGATCTCCGGTTTTGGGAACGGGCTCTTCCGCGCCCTCACGAACGGGCTTCTGAATCCGAGAAACTCGGTCAGGATGACGGACCCCTTGGTGATGCTGCGGGCCCATCGAAAGGATTTGCCGCAGCGGCTTGGCCTGGATCAGGATGAGCCGTTCGTCGCTTTGGAGCGTTTCTTTAATGTTCGGAAGGTGGATTGGATTCCGCTGATGAGCATGCGGGCCCTCAGTCGGGGGATCCGATGGGGCGAAATCCCGGTGGATGAGCCCGCTCGGATCTTCGGGGGCAGAAAAATCAATCTCTTTTCTTGGGGGGCCGTGTACTTGATTCAGTTGTGCATGGAATGGAAACAGTTCCGCTTTTCGGGGGAAAAAAGGAGGGAAGAATTCCATGTTGCTGGTTAATCCCGCGAACGCAGAGTACGGTGGGACGCTCAGCCGGTTCACCCCCTTGTCGCTGCCCATGTCGATTGGTTGCCTGGCCGCCCAGATGATGGCCCACGGGCATCCCGTCAAGATCGTTGACGAAGAGGTTGGGAAACTCGACTGGGACAATCTCGATCAGGCGGCGGAGGGGCTTCCCCGTCCTTACATCTTCGGCATCACGGTCCTGACCGCCCAAGTGGCGCGGGCCTTCGAGCTGTCCGCTTTGCTCAAGGCCAAATATCCGGATTCCAGGGTGCTCGTGGGGGGTTATCACGCCACCTCCATGCCGGAGGAACAGCTCTCCTGCCGCGCGATCGATTTTGTGATCCGGGGAGAGGGGGAAAGGACCCTCCTTACCCTCTACGAGGCGATTCGGGAAGGGAAGACCGATTTTTCCCATATCAACGGGCTCTCCTTCCGGAAGGAGGGCCAGATCGTCCACACCCCGGAGGCCCCCCTCATCAAGGATTTGGACACCCTGCCGGATTTTCCCTACGACCTGTTTGTGGACATGCTCTCTAAGACGAAGAGCCGCTCTTCCTACGACTGGGGCTTCATCATGACCTCCCGCGGCTGTCCCTACAAGTGCGCCTATTGCTCTCAGCGGAT
>JACPXR010000072.1 GCA_016196465.1 Candidatus Omnitrophota bacterium
CCCAGACCCGGTCGGTGCCGGAGGGAAGCTCCAAGGGGGTCATCACCGCCTGGGCCCCGAACCGTTTCGCCGCCTCCAGGATCCTCCGATCATCGGTGGCGATCAAAAGGGCGTCCAGCCGTTTGCTCAGCCCGGCCCGCCTCCAGACATGATGGATCAGGGGCTCCCCGTTGATCGGGGCCAGGGGCTTTCCCGGGAAACGAGCCGCCCCGTAACGGGCTGGAATCACTCCCAAAACCTTCATCGGAACCGGAGCCATCGAAGGAGTTCCTTCGGGGAACAGGTCGCCGTACCCACCTTTCCAACCACAACGCCGGCGGCGGCGTTGGCGATCTGGGCCGCCTCCAGGAAACTCGCTCCGGCGGCCCGGGCAAGGGTGAAGGCGGCGATCACGGTGTCCCCGGCGCCCGAGACGTCAAACACCTCCTGCGCCACCGTGGGGATCATCACCGGCCCCCTTCCGTTTCGCTGGAAGAGGCACATCCCCTCTTCCCCGAGAGTGACGAGGAGCGCCTCCGGATGGAGGGCGCCGACGATCTTTCTCCCCGCCTGGAAAAGAGTTTTCTCATCCGTAATCGGCAGCTTCGCCGCCAGAGAGGCCTCTTTCTTGTTGGGGGTCAGCGCGGTGACCCCCCGGTAGTGGCGGAAATGTTCCTCCTTGGGGTCCACGGTGATCACCTTCTTGTGCCGCCTGGCAAGCCCCACCACCGACTTCAGCAATCCCGGCCCGATCAACCCCTTGCCGTAATCCTCGATGATGATCCCGTCCGATTCCGGCACGGCGGCACGGGCCATCTTCAGGAGCCGCTCATGGGCCGAGCCGCTGAGGGGCTGCACCTTCTCCCGGTCGATCCTCACCACCTGCTGGTGATGGGCGATCACCCGGGTCTTCGTGGTGGTCGGGCGGGAGGCATCGATGACGATCTCTCCGGTGGGGATCCCCCGCTCCTCGAGCGCCTGGGTGAGGCGCTCGGCCGGAGGATCCTGGCCGATCGCCCCCACCAGGCGGACCTGCCCTCCCAGCGCCCGGACGTTGCAGGCCACATTGGCCGCCCCTCCGGGCATCGCCGACTCCCGGTCCACCCAGACGACCGGCACCGGCGCCTCCGGGGAAATCCGGTCCACCTTGCCCCAGAGAAATTCATCGAGGATCAGGTCCCCCACGACCAGGAGCTGCGCCCTGGAGAAATTGGCAAGGAGGGTCTCAGCCCGTTTGCGGTTCATTTCAATCTCTCCATGACGGCGGCGCAGAGGAATGGAACGAGAATTTCGTGGTGGCCGATCAGGTTGATCGCCTGGCCCCCCAGCGCCGTGGGCCTTGTCAGCACATTCTGATGGGGCCGGTAGTGTGTGATCATGTCCAGGTTCGCCGCGGTGAAATCCTTCACCGGAAACCCTAAGTTGCGGCAGACGGAGACCGCTTTCAGGAAAACCTCCGGCAGGATCACCGCCGAGCCGACGTTGAGGACCACCCCGCCGTCCCCCAGACGGGAAACCAACCCCGTGAGAATCTTAAAATCCTGGAGGGAGGTCTTCCCCACCGCCGCCCCGTCGCAGGAGGGATGCGGATGGATGATGTCGGTGCCGATCGCCACATGGACGGTGGCCGGGATCTTCTTCCGCCAGGCCGCGGCGAAGAGGGAAAGGGACCGAAAGCGCAGGCGCTTCTTCTCGATCGCGCATCCGACCGCCTCCCCCAGCCCCCAGCCCTTCTTGGCCCCTTCACAGATCGCCCCGTTGAGGAAATCGGCCGTCTCCCTGGCCATGCCGAAGGAGCCGTCGGCCAGGGTCTCCATGACCTCCTCGGAAGTTTGCCCCTGGCAGCTCAGCTCAAAATCGTGGATGATCCCGGAGCCGGTCATCGCCAGACCGCTTAGAATTCCCCGTTCGATCCAATCGACGATGAGAGGGGAAAGCCCCACCTTGAGGACGTGCGCCCCCAGGAGGGCGATGACCGGCTTGCGCCTTTGGCGCGCGGAAACGATCCCCTCCACCAGCCGGTGGAGATCCTCCGCCGCGAGGATCCGGGGAAGGTTGCCCAAGAAAGCGCGAAAAGAGGAACCGGCCGGGGTCACCTTGGCGAAGGCGCTCTTCTTCACCTTGCTGGGGCGATCGGAGAGAGAGGTCCGGGTGAGTTTCTTCAAATTCAGGGTGGGATGCTGAGGCATGAAGATATTCTATAATGAGGTGATGAAGCTTTCCATCCCCTTTCGCGCATGAAACTCCATCAGCTACGCCCAATTTGAACAGCAAGTTCATTCAGACTCTCGTACGTGAAACCCAATCCGATGACGGGGCGGCTCTGGTGGAATCATCAGTTGTCTGATGGCATCGAAGATCGAGTGAATCTTCTGGTCGTGCCCCTCCAGCCGACGTTCCAGTTCGGCCAACTTTTGAACCAATTCTTTGTGAGTGGCCAGCATCTGGCGAAGTTTCACAAAAGCTCGCATGATGGTGATGTTCACTTGAATGGCGCGTTCACTTCTCAGAACGCTGGAGAGCATGGCGATTCCTTCCTGGGTAAAAACGTAGGGGAAATATCCGCCCAAGTGTTTTTTCGAAGGTATCGCATTTTGCGATACCAAGATTTCCGCCTCTTTCTGCGTAAGCTGGAACATAAAATCTCCTGGGAATCTCTCGCGGTTTCTCCTGACTTGTTCTCGCAATCGGATCGGCCTCACACCGTACAGTTCTGCTAGGTCGCTGTCGAGCATGACCTTATGGCCGCGAATCAAAAGAATCTTGTGTTCTACCTGCTCAATAAGGATATCCCGATTCATAACTCCAGGCCCTTTCTCTAAGATCACAATTTGTGACTTTGAAAGTTCCTCTTGCGACCACCTCTACACCCACGACGAGCGATCCAAGGCTCGATACTGAATGGCTTCGGCTAAATGCTCCGGTTGGATCTCCTCCGAATCCGCTAAGTCCGCAATGGTTCTGGAAACTTTCAGGATCTTGTCGTAGGCCCGGGCCGAAAACTTAAACTGCGCGATCGCCCTCTTCAAGAGCTCGCGCCCCTCGGGATCGAGACGGCAGAAACGCTTCAAATGTCTGTGCCGCATCTGGGCGTTGCAGAAGATTCCCTTCTCCGCCTCAAAACGCTCCCGCTGCCTGGCGCGGGCCCAGGCGACTCTTTTTCGGATCTCCTCCGAAGACTCCGCCTGGGTCTCGCAGGTCAGCTCCGGAATTGAAACGGCAGGCACCTCCAGGTGCAGATCGATCCGGTCCAGCAAAGGTCCTGAAACTTTCCTCCGGTAGCCCTGAATCTGCGCGGGTGAACACCGGCAGCTTTTCGTTGGATCTCCGGCGAAACCGCACGGGCAGGGGTTCATCGAGGCGACCAGCATGAAGCGGGCGGGAAAGGTCACCCTCCCGGCGGCCCTGGAAATGGTGACCGCCCCCTCCTCCAGCGGCTGCCTCAACGATTCGAGCGCGGTCCGGCTGAATTCGGGCAGCTCATCCAGGAAAAGAACGCCGTGATGCGCCAGGGAAACCTCGCCCGGCCTCGGCACGGTGCCGCCGCCCACCAAGCCCACATCGGAGATGGTCGAGTGGGGCGCCCGGAAAGGACGTTTGCTTAAGAGGGGCTCCCGGGAAGAGAGGAGCCCCATCACGCTGTAAACCTGGGTCGTCTCCAGCGCTTCCTCTAGGGACATCTCCGGCATGATCGTCGGAATCCGCTGGGCGAGCATGGTTTTTCCGGCTCCCGGGGGCCCAAAGAGAAGGAGGTTGTGCCCGCCCGCCGAGGCCACCTCCAGCGCCCGTTTGGCCAGGCGCTGGCCCTTCACCTCGGAGAAATCGAGTCCCTCGGGGAAGTGGGGGGCCATCAAGCCGGCGGAATCGATCCGGAGCGGAGTGATTTCCTCCTTCCCTTCGAGAAAGGTGATCGCCTGGTTGAGATGCCGGAGGGGATAGACGGGAACGCTGTTGACGACAGCCGCTTCAGGGGCGTTGAGAGAGGGCAGCAGGAGCCGTTTCGCTTGATCCTTCAAGCTCAGAGCGACAGGAAGGGCCCCCGAGATGGGGCGCAGCGTCCCGTCCAGAGCCAGCTCTCCCAGGGCCACCGCGTCGGCGAAGGCCTCCGGCTCAAGCTGCCTGGAGGCGGCCAGGAGCCCCAGCGCGATGGGGAAATCGAAAGCCGACCCCTCCTTCCGGACCTCGGCGGGAGCAAGGTTCACGGTGATCCGGGTCTGCGGCCAGGCGAATTGTGAGTTTTTGAGGGCCGACTTGATCCGCTCTTTGGATTCCTTGACAACCGTATCCGGCAAGCCGACGATCGTCAGCCCCGGCAGGCCGTCGGTCACATCCACCTCGACCGTCACCGGCACCGCGGACAAGCCCACCACCGTCGCCGTCGTCACCTTCGCCAGCATGGGAATCTACCCCGCGTGAAATCCAATCCAGCGCCACGTATGGGGAGTAGGATGTCACAGATTGTGATATCCTCTAAATCGAAAGAACTGTGCCTCTCTTCATGGCGTGCCGGATAC
>JACPXR010000074.1 GCA_016196465.1 Candidatus Omnitrophota bacterium
CGAGGAGGGAAGGTCGCGGGTGGTCCTGACCTTCGAGCCGCGAACCGACATGGATTTCGCCGCTTTGGAGGTTCGGGAGAAGCTTTCCAAGGTCAGGTCCAAGCTCCCCCCGGAGATCGAGAAGCCGATCATCGCGAAGTTTGAGCAGACCGATCAGCCGCTCCTCATCACCGCGGTGACGGCGCTGAATTACACGCCGGAGATGCTCCGGCGCCTGGTGGATGAGGGGATCAAGGACCAGATCATGCGGGTCGAGGGGGTGGCCAACGTCGAAATCGGCGGGGGCCGGGAGCGGAAGATCCTCGTCGAGGTGGACCTCCAGAAGCTCCAGGCCTTCCGGCTGCCGATCGACCGGGTGACCCGGCTCTTGAACGTCAGCAACTTGAACCTCCTGGCCGGCGAAGTGGATCTGGTGAGGAACAAGTATCTCATCCGGGCCATGGGGGAGTTCCATTCGATTCAAGAGATCGAGAACTTGGGGATCGCCATGACCCCCACCCGCTCCATCATCCGGCTGAAAGACGTTGCCAGCGTCAAGGATTCATTCCTCGAGGCGACGAGCTACGCCCGGGTCAATACTTTGCCGGTCGTTTCTTTGTACATTCAAAAAGAGACCACGGCCAACACGGTGAGGGTGTCGGGCCTGGTCTTGAAGGCGCTGGAGGCGATCCGGAAGGATCCCCGGAGCCCGAAGGAGCTGAAGTTCATCGTCACCTACAACCAGGCGGTCCAGATCCAGCGGGCGATCGACGCGGTGGGCTCCGCGTTGATCAGCGGAGCGGTCCTGTCGATCCTGATCTTGGGTTCCTTTCTCTCCACCCACTGGCTTCCCAGGGTCCTTTCCATCCCCATGATTCTCGCCGTCACGGCCCTGGCGATCGCCACGGACCGCTTCGCCGCCGTCTCCGTGAGAACGACCACTCTGGTCATGGACGGGCTCCTTCTGTTCCTTCTCCTCGTTTCCGTCCTTTGGAAGTACCTCCGCTTGACCCTGATTGTGGCCTCGGCGATTCCGTTGGCGGTTTTGGTCACCTTCTGCCTCATGTTCTTCCAGAAGCTGACCCTCAACATCATGACGCTCGGGGGGCTCGCGCTGGGGATTGGGATGCTCGTCGACAACTCCATCGTTGTGCTGGACAATATCCTCAAGCGTCGGACCCAGGGGAAGGGGGCTCGTGAGGCGGCGGTCGGAGGGGCCAACGAGATGGTGCTGGCGATCGTCTCCTCCACGATCACGACGATTGTGGTCTTGCTTCCCATCGTCTTTGTGAACAAGGAGATCCGGATCCTCTACACCGGCTTCGCCTTGACCATTACCTACTCGCTGGTCGCTTCCCTGTTTGTGGCGCTGAACATCGTGCCCCTTTTGGCATGTCGGCTTTCTTTTCCGGTCGACGTGGCTCCCCGCAAACCCCTCAAGGTGCGGGGCGCGTACCGCCGCTTCCTCATCCGCTGCATCCGGAACCGATGGGCCGTGGCGGCCCTCGCCCTTTTCATCTGCGCGGCGAGCTGGCAGATTTACCAGACGATCCCGAAAGAGTTCTTGGGCACGGCGGAGGCGGAGGACTTCACCGTTTTCGTGGAGCTCCCCAGCGGTGCCAAGCTCGAGATCTCCGATGAGGCGGTGGGCAAGATCGAAAAGGTCCTCAAGGATGTTCCCGAGGTGAAGTCGGTTTCGGCCCGGGTGGAGCCCTGGTCCTCCAAGGTGTACGTGAAATTGGTCCCCCTGGCCGAGAGGTCGCGCTCCACGAAGGACGTGATCGACTCCCTGCGCCCTCAGGTGGAGGAGGTGGAGAAGGGTTTCCGGGAGGCGTTCATCTACTTCGAGGAGCCCCACGAGGTGGAGACGAACGAAGTGATCCTTGAAATCTACGGCTGGAACTACGAGATCCTCAACCAGCTTGCCGTGGAGATGCTCAAAAGGATGCAGCAGGTGCCGGGGCTGACGGATCTCAAGATCCGTTGGCGGCGGGGGCGCCCCGAATGGCTCGTCAAGGTGGACAAGGTGAAGGCCGCCCGCTACGGCGTCACCGTGGAGGATGTGGCCAATGCCCTCCACGCCCAGATGAGGGGCTTGAGGGCGACCCTCTATCACACGGAATCCAGGGAGGTGGAGGTGGTGACCCGCCTGGAAGAGGAAGACCGGGCCACGCTGGACAAGCTCCGGCGCATGAGCTTTACCCTCCCCAACCGAGAAGTGGTCACCCTCGAACAAGTGGGCAAACTCGAGCCGGGAATCGGCCCCTCCAAGATCTGGCGCAAGAACCACGAGCGGATGATCCAAGTCTCCGCCAACCGGGGGCGCTACGCCTTCGGGGAGGCGGCCCAAAAGGTGTACGAGACCATCCAAGAGATGCCCTTCCCAAAGGATTACTACTGGCGGTTCGGGGAGAATTACTGGAAGCTGCTGAAGAACCAGAAGGAGCTCACCTTTGCCCTGGGGTTGTCGCTCGTCCTCGTGTACCTGGTTCTGGCCTCCTTGTTCGAATCGGTTCTGCAGCCCTTGATCATCCTGGTGACGGTGCCCCTGGCATCCTTGGGGGCTGTCTTGACGATGAAGCTCGCCCACCAGTCGATCAACGTGGGGGCTCTCATGGGGATGATCCTTTTGGGTGGCGTTGTGGTCAACAACGCCATTATCCTGGTGGATGAAATCAACCGTCGGCGGCTTCAGGGGTTTCGCGTGAAGCGGGCTTTGGTGCACGCTTCGTTGAGCCGGGTCCGGCCGATCGCCATGACCGCAACGACCACGATCGTGGGCCTTCTTCCCTTGGCCTTGAGCCGGTCCGAAGAGGCCTCTCTCTGGTCTCCGATGGCTTTGATGGTTCTGGGGGGGCTTTCCAGCTCCACCCTCTTTACCCCGATTGTCGTCCCTGGTCTTTACCTGATTTTGAACGATATCAGACAGCTCTTCACGGCTTTGATATCGTTCCGTCTCTTCCACTCCACAGAAAAGACCATCTCATAACCATATCAGGTATGAAAACCTTCGGTTAGATCCGCCTCATTTCCGGCTTGAAAAGAGGTCAAAATCCCCTTTGTAAATGGAGATAAAAATCTATATGATTCTACCTTGACAATCGAGGAGACTCATGGTATATTTTGAGAGCAAGAATGGGTGGGTACTTGGGGCAAATGCCAAAGGGTGTGGCGGTCGGTTTTCGGGTCAAAATCCAAAGAGAATAGGGTGCAAAAAGGGATCCTAAAAAAGGTCTTTTTTCTCTGCGCAGAAGAGAAGATCTCTCTCCTGCGCGAGAATTTTTTTACGGTGTTTCTTAACCTCATTTCAAAAGATTTTCTGCTTGATTTTTTATCGAGATTGCTGATATCATCGAGGCCTATTCCCGTAGGGAAATGGTGGGTGAGTGGTTGGTCATTAGGCGAGGATTTCCGTTTGCTCCCCGATCAAGGCAAACCCGTCGTGAGACGGGGACGTCCCGCCCCTCTAGGCATTATTTTGGAGGGTTGCGGGCTGCTGACAGGGAGAAAAATCTGTTGGCGGCCCGGTGGAAAATAAGAAGCCCCATCCCTCTGAATTAGAAGCGTTCAATCCCGAGGGAGCGATCCTCGAGTGGACCACTCCCCGGCGCCGTCCCGTTGTGCGCGCCATCGCTTCCGTCACCTGCTTCACCTTCATCCTCACCCAGTCGCCCGTCATCCCCTCGGCCTTTGCCCGGCCGCCGCAGTTTTTGCAGCCCGAGAACCTCACCAACGCCTCCAACTACATCTCCAACTACACGAACGCCGCCACCCTCCAGAACAGCATGGAGAATCTGCGGGAATACCTCACCCATCAGCAGAGGATCCAACAGGCCCTGGAGATCAACTCCCTAACCGCGAAGGCCGGAATGGTCCAGGGCCTCGAGGTCTTGACGAGCGAAATCCTCCAGGGGGGCCAAGCGATCCAGCAGACAAGTTCCACGGGAACCTCCGCCATCCACAAC
>JACPXR010000077.1 GCA_016196465.1 Candidatus Omnitrophota bacterium
CCTTATGCGAAAGGAATCATTAATCTATTCATACGAGAACCAAAACTTCAGTTTAGAGCATCTATCTTCCCTGGAGCTTATTTCCGAGTACATGAGGGAAAGCCGCATCATGTCGTAAGTCCTCGCGAATTTCTTTATACCAAGACGTATGTGGATACTCTGAGAAACAGTTTGCCGAGACCACCCAAAAAAGTCCTCGTTTATGCTCATCAGAAATCTAAAAAGAGGCCAGATAGGTTTGATCGGGAAATTCGCAGTGCTGATACACGGATAAGGGACTTTCAGGAAGTTACTTCGGAATCGGAATTTATACAGTTGTGTGACCTTCTGCTTGGGTGTACCTGTGGTGGATTGCGGGGAAACGCAACGAAACAAGCCAAGCTAGAAGTCCAACAGCACCTACTTAAAAAACTAGGATTGTCTAACTACAAAGAGAGCAATACCAACTCAATCTATAAATTCCGCCGATGGTTCTTCGGAAAGTAAAAAAGCCCAGGTACTCCTAATTCTCCCGCAAAGGAGAAATCTCTGGGGCAATAGACCCCAGACTTCAGAGTATCTAGGCCAAGTGTTAGTTTACCCTTAGCCACGCCACCAGTCAATAGCCAATCTCAATAAAAATACGTCAGCCTCTTTATAATTGACAAATGCTTGAGAATACGGCATAATAGGACTATGAACAAATTAGATCGCAAACGACAAATCCATATCTTGAACGCTCTGGTTGAAGGGGTTTCGCTCCGCGCCGCGTCCCGCATGGCGGACGTTTCCATTAACACAGTCACTAAGCTGTTGGTTGATGTGGGTGCGGCTTGCCGGAAATACCAGGATGAGACATTCCAAAATCTTACCTGCAAGCGGCTCCAATGCGATGAAATCTGGAGCTTCGTCTACGCGAAGGATAAGAACGTTCCAAAGAAAAAACGCGGGAAGTTTGGCTACGGTGACGTTTGGACGTGGACGGCTCTTGACGCTGAAACCAAGCTAATTCCTTGTTGGTACATCGGAACGCGGGGTGCTGGCGCGGCTTACCACTTCATGCGCGATCTTGCGGGACGGCTGGCAAATCGCGTTCAGCTTACAACGGACGGCCACAAAGCTTATTTGGAAGCGGTTGAGAATGCCTTTGGGAGCGAGATTGACTATGCGATGCTTCAAAAGATTTACGGAACAGAAAAGCCGGAGGGGGAAGTCCGATACAGTCCCGCTCAATGCATGGGTGCGAAACGGGCGGTCATCACAGGCAAACCGGATTTTGACCACGTCTCTACGAGCTATTCCGAGCGGCACAACCTCTCTATGCGGATGGGGATGCGTCGGTTTACGCGCTTGACCAATGGATTTAGTAAGAAAATCCAGAATCACGCCCACGCTATCGCCCTTTACTTCATGCACTATAACTTTGTCAGAATCCACAAGACGCTACGGGTTACGCCTGCAATGGCGTCGGGAATCACTACCCACTTATGGACTTTGGAAGATATAATTGGCCTACTAGAAGGGAGGGAGCCATGAAGATGAAATGGTGGGGTTGGATTGGAATAGGTCTTATCGTATACGCCGCAAACGCAGCTAAAGAGAATCGGATCGTTTCCATAGGTGAATCGGTTACAGAAGCTGGCGGCCTTGCCGGTATCGGTCTGGCGTTAGGTCAATTTCCGTTTGTGCTTGCCTACATTATTGCTGGTGTGCTGATCTGGCTTTCGGCTAGAGACAAGTCAAACTGAGACATTACCAAAACCGATCCCGGTTTGACGGCTTCCTCAATTTATTCTATAATAACTATTTCCTGATGATTTCCCGCTACGCTCCCCAGCGGATGGCTCGAATCTGGACAGAGGAGTCTCGCTTCCGGTGGATGGTGGAAGTCGAGCTCCTTGCCTGCGAAGCTTTAGCTCGTCAGAAGAAAATCCCCCCCGAGAGTCTGCGCAGAATCCGCGCGCGGGCCCGCGTCGATGCAAAGGGGGTTTCCCGCCGGGAGGGAAAGACCCGCCACGATGTGGTCGCCTTCCTCGGGGAGCTGGCCTCCCACCTGGGGAAGGATGCCCGGTATCTCCACGTGGGCCTCACCTCCAGCGACGTCCTCGACACGGCGACCGCCGTCCAGCTCAAAGAGGCGGCCGATCTTCTCCTTTCCGATCTGAGTCATCTGCGCCAGGGGGTGGGGCGGCTGGCCCGCCGATACCGCCGCGCCGTCACCATCGGCCGGACCCACGGCGTCCACGCGGAGCCGACCACCCTGGGCTTGAAGTTCTGCCTCGCCTACGCGGAGCTGACCCGGGCCCTGGCGATGCTGAAGGATGCCAGGGGATGGGTGGCGGTGGGGAAGGTCTCCGGCGCGGTCGGCACCTACGCGCACCTCCCCCCCCTTTCGGAGGCGATGATCTGCCGGAAATTGGGGCTCAAACCGGCTGACATCTCCACTCAGGTGGTTCCGCGGGATGGGTACGCGGTCTTCATCACTCGTCTGGCCGTCATCGGAGGGATGCTGGAACGTCTGGCGACCGAGATCCGGCACCTTCAGCGGACCGAGGTCCTGGAGGCGGAAGAGCCCTTCGAGGAGGGGCAGACCGGCTCCTCGGCGATGCCCCACAAGCGGAATCCGGTTTCCTGTGAGCGGGTGACCGGGTTGAGCCGCCTCCTGCGCGGCTATGCCGTGGCGGCGCTGGAGAATATTCCCCTCTGGCACGAGCGGGACATCTCCCATTCCTCGGTCGAGCGGGTGATCCTGCCGGACGCGACCTGCCTCCTGGATTTCATGATCCTGGAGATGACCCGGATCCTCAAGGGTTTGAGGGTCTATCCGGAGCGGATGCGCTCGAATCTGGAGCTGACCCGGGGGCTCATCTTCTCGGAGTCGGTCCTCTTAAGCCTGATGGAGAAGGGGCTCACCCGGGAGGAGGCGTATCCCATCGTTCAGCGGCATGCCTTGGCCGCCCGGAAAGGGGGAGAGGACTTTGCCGGGCGCCTGCGCCGGGACCCCCGCGTCATGAGGCGCCTCACCGAGCGGGAGCTCAACCGTTGTTTTGATCTGAAGCGGCATCTAAGAAACGTGGACTTCATCTTCAAAAGGGTGGGCCTCCGGTGACCCCCACCTTGGCCCTTCAAGAGACTCACTGGAAATTCGTCGTCCGGACCAGGCCCCCCTTTCTGGATGCCCGGGGGAAGGCCCTTTTGGCCGACATCCTGGACCTGGGGATCCGGGGGGTGGAGCGAGCGGAGGCGGCGAACGTTTACTTTCTGTGGGGGAAGCTTCGAGCGGAGGACCTCAAGCGGCTCGGGGGGGAGCTCCTCGCCGATCCGATCACCGAGGAGTGGGAGGTGACGCCCATAGGGTGTCATCCTCGCGGAAGCGAGGATCGATCCCCGATCGAGTCGGGGATGACATCGGGGGCGAGAATGACAGAAGAGGAAATGAACCCTAGGCGTCAGTTCACGGTGGAGGTGGCGTACCGGCCCGGGGTGAGGGATCCGGTGGAGGATTCTTTGATCAAGGGGGCCGAGGACCTGGGGATCCGGGGGCTCACCTCGGTCCACACCGCCAAGCGCTATGCCTTCAGCGGGAGCTTGAGCTCGGAAGATCTCGAGAGGATCTGCCAGAAGCTCCTCGTCAACGAGACGATCCAAGAGATTCTCACCGAGCAGAACCTTAAAGGCCTTCTTTCCGCCCCCCGGGTTCAGCCGCAGCCGGAGCGCCGAGGCGCCTGGTGCGGCCTCCTTCAGCCGCAGCCGATTGAGACGGTCCATCTCCTGCTGGCCAGCGACACCGTTCTTCAGCGGGTGAGCATCGACCATCAGCTTTCCCTGAACCTCGAGGAGATGCGGTCCATCCAGGCCCATTTCAAACAGGTGGGCCGGGAACCCTCCCTCATTGAACTGGAGACCCTCGCCCAGACCTGGTCGGAGCACTGCAAGCACAAGACCTTCCGGGGGAACATCGCCTACACGGAGGAGCTCCAAGGCAAGGAAAAGAAGGATCTGATCCCCGGGCTCTTGAAGTCGACCCTCATGAAGGTGACCGAGGAGCTGAATCTCCCCTGGTGCGTCTCGGTCTTCTCCGACAACTCCGGCGTGGTTTCCTTTGATGAGGATTCCAACGTCTGCTTCAAGGTGGAGACGCACAACCACCCCTCGGCCCTGGAGCCCTTCGGCGGGGCCTCGACCGGGCTGGGGGGCGTCATCCGGGACATCCTGGGGACGGGGCTGGGGGCGAAGCCGATCGCCTCCACCGACGTCTTCTGCTTTGCCCCTCCCGATTTGCCCGCTTCGAAGGTTCCCCCGGGGTCTCTTCATCCCCGGCGGGTCATGAAGGGGGTCGTGGCCGGGGTCAAGGATTACGGCAACAAGATGGGGATTCCCACGGTGAACGGGGCGGTCCTGTTTGATGAGCGGTTCGTGGGAAACCCCCTCGTCTACTGCGGGAGTGTCGGCCTCCTGCCCAAAGGCAAGGAGGTGAAGGAGATCTCGGCCGGAGAACGGATCGTTCTCGCCGGGGGCTTGACCGGCCGGGACGGAATTCATGGGGCGACTTTCTCTTCCCTGGCCCTGACCACCGAATCGGAGGCGGTTTCCTCGACCGCGGTCCAGATCGGGGACCCGATCACCGAGAAGAAGCTGTTGGACGCCCTGCTCATCGCCCGCGATGAGGGCCTCTTCTCCAGCGTGACCGACTGCGGCGCCGGGGGGCTCTCCAGCGCCGTCGGGGAACTGGGGGCCCGGGTCGGGGCGAAGGTGGAGCTCGACCGGGTGCCGCTCAAATACGCGGGGCTGACTGCCGACGAAATCTGGATCTCTGAATCGCAGGAGCGGATGGTCTTCGCCGTCTACGAGGAGAAGGTGGATCGCCTCCTTGAGCTTTTCAAGACCCACGGGGTGAAGGCGACGGCGATCGGAGAGTTCACCGGAACAGAGAAGCTGGAGCTTCTTTTCAACGGGGAAAAGGTGGGGGAGCTTTCGATGGAGTTTCTCCACGAGGGGGTTCCCCAGCTTCTTGGCTCAGCCCGCTGGAGTCCGCCTAAGCTGGAGGAGCCGGTCCTTCCCGCTTCTCCAGATCTCACGCCGAAGCTCCTGGCCCTCTTGGGCCGGTGGGACACCTGCAGCAAGGAATGGATCATCCGTCAATACGACCATGAGGTGCAGGGGGGCTCGGCCCTGAAGCCGCTTCTCGGGGCGGGGCACCTGGGGCCGTCGGATGCGGCGGTCGTCCGGCCGAAACTCAGCTCCTTCCAGGGAGTGGCGCTGGCCAACGGCATCAACTTCCGGTACGGGGACCTCGATCCTTACTGGATGGCGGCCCTCGCCGTGGAGGAGGCGATCCGCCAGCTCGTGGCGGTGGGAGCCCGCTTCGACCGGATCGCCCTGTTGGATAACTTCTGCTGGGGGGACCCGACGCGGCCCGAGGTTTTGGGTTCCCTCGTCCGGGCCGCCCTGGGCGCTCGAGACGCGGCGAGGGCTTTCGGGACCCCCTTTATTTCAGGGAAGGATTCTCTTCACAACGAATACCGGGCCGGAGAAAAAACGATCCAGATCCCTGGGACTCTCCTCATCTCGAGTCTCGGGATCCTCCCCGATGCCAGGCGGGCCCTTTCGATGGACGCCAAGCGCCCGGGGAATTTCCTCTATGGGGTGGGCCTGACGAGGCGTGAGCTGGGGGGCTCGGCCTACTACGCCGGGGAAGGTTTCCTGGGCGCGGAGGTCCCCCGGGTCGATTTCTCGAAGGGGCCGGAGTTGCTTCGGGCCCTGTCGGAGGCGATCGCCGAGGGGCTGGCGGTCTCCGCGCACGACTGCTCGGAAGGGGGCCTGGGGGTTTCCGCCGCCGAGATGGCCTTCGCGGGGGGCCTGGGGCTGACGGTGGAGCTCAAAGAGGTTCCGGTGGAAAAGGAATTGGTCCGGGAGGATCTGATCCTCTTCTCGGAGTCCCCCACCCGGCTCCTCTTGGAGATCCCGCCGGAGAAGGAGGAGTCTTTCCGGAGGAAGATGAGCCGCTTTCCGATGGGAAGGATCGGCGCCTTTCAGAAGGGGGAGGCGTTCAGGGTCCTGGGGCTCAAAGGTCAACCGGTTGTGGAGACGACGGCTCCGGCCCTTGCCTCGGCCTGGCGGAAGCCGTTTCAGGGATGGTAATCTGATGAGCCCGATGAGGGCGGCGGTTCTCAAAGCTCCGGGGACCAACTGCGATGCCGAAACGGTCCATGCCTTCGCGCTGGCGCAAGCTCAGGCCGAGCCGGTCTGGATCCATGAGCTTCAAGAGAAACCGGATCTTCTCGACGATTATCAAATTCTGGCGATTCCGGGCGGCTTTACCTACGGCGATGACCTGGGGGCCGGGCGCCTGGCGGCCAATGAACTTAAATACCGGTTGAAAGAGGCGATCGAGCGGTTCCTCGCTTCCGAGAAGCTCATCATTGGAATCTGCAACGGCTTTCAGATCCTCGTCAAGGCGGGGATCCTCCCCGGCGGGAAGGTCGGTTCCCCGCAGGAGGTCACCTTGACCACGAACGACTCGGGGAAGTTTGAGGACCGGTGGGTCCGTCTGAGGCCCGAGTTCAACGTCTGCATCTGGACGCAGGGGCTCGAGGAGACGATCGAGCTCCCCGTGGCCCACGGAGAAGGAAAGTTCGTCACGAAGGATCAGACGGTCCTCGAGCATCTTCTGGGGTACGGTCAGATCGTTCTTCACTACTGCGACCCGGAAGGGCGGGAGGCGGGCTATCCCTGGAATCCCAACGGCTCCGTCGGTGGCATCGCCGGGATCTGCGACCCCACCGGGCGGGTGTTGGGGCTGATGCCCCACCCTGAGCGGCACGTCAACGGCATCCAGCATCCCCGCTGGACCAGGGAAGGGCGCCTCGGGGAGGGGGAGGGGCTTCAAATCTTCCGAAACGGCGTTCAGTGGGTGGAGAGGCACCGTGGATGAAAACGTAAAGGAACACTGCGGCCTCTTCGGGGTGTTCAACCACCCCGACGCGGCCCGCCTGACCTACCTGGGGCTCTTTTCCCTTCAGCACCGGGGGGAAGAGTCCGCGGGGATCGTCTCCTCCGACGGGCAGCTCCTCCACAAGCATGTGGGGATGGGGCTGGTGGAGGATGTCTTCACCGAGGAGACGATCGGGCATCTCAAGGGGTCTCTGGCCATCGGGCACACCCGCTATTCCACGACCGGCTCCTCCCTTTTGAGAAACGCCCAGCCCCTCCAGGTGGATTATTCCCGGGGCTCGATCGCCATCGCCCACAACGGGAACCTCATCAACGCCCTTTACCTGCGGGATGAGCTGGAAGCGCACGGCTCGATCTTCCAGACGACGATCGACTCCGAGGTGATCCTCCACCTCTTGGCCGACCCCGGCTACGCCCACTTTGAGGAGGGGCTGGTGGACACGCTCCTCAAGCTCCGGGGGGCTTACTCCCTCCTCATCCTCCGTGAGAATGAGCTCGTTGGAGTCCGGGACCCCAA